>DDEV01000045.1:0-138 GCA_002336855.1 Leucobacter sp. UBA1945
CGTGCGTGAGCACGGGCGCGGGCGGCCACACGGGCCACCTCTCCCCCTTCGCGTTCGCCTCGGGAGTGCGCGAGTTCTTCGACGGCCTCGTCGTGATCGGCGGCGGGGTCAGCGACGGTTGGGGCGTCGCCGGGGCCG
>DDEV01000045.1:155-25858 GCA_002336855.1 Leucobacter sp. UBA1945
CGCCTACAAGCAGATGATCGTCGATCACGGCGCTGACGACCTGGTCGTGAGCGCCGCGATCACCGGCGCGAACGCGTCGTGGTTGCGGCCCAGCCTCGACGCGAACGGCATCGACTTGAGCACCCACGAGCGCTCGGGCGGGCCCGACTACAACGCCGCTCAAAACGCGCAGGGGCGCTGGAAAGACATCTGGGCGGCGGGTCAGGGCATACAGGTCATTCACGAGATCGAGCCGACCGCCGCGATCGTCACCCGCATGCGCGACGAGTACGCAGCAGCGGCAGACCGCCTGCAGTCGCTGCGCTAGGCAGAGGGCCTGCCGTCGCGAGGCGCGGTCTCGGTGCGCCAGACGGACAATGGGCTTCCGGTTCGGGACACTCACGCGATGCCGCCGAGATCGGCCGGCACCGAACGACACAGCGAAGCGCTCGCGATCCTCGCCCCAAAAATCTGGTGCAGACGATCGCGAGCGCTCGTGTCGCTGCTACAGGCCGACCGCGTCTGCCGCGTTGTCTGCGGTGCGCCAACGACGCAGCTCTTCACCCGCAGCCCATGTCGAGTGGGTGCCGCTCGACACGCGCTCGGGCAGCTTCAGCTTGCACACCGGGCCGTCGCTCACACGAGCCGCGTCGAATACCACGCAGTACGAGGCGTCGGCCCCCATGTCGCTGATGATCGTGACGAGGTACGCGTCTTCTTCTGAGGTGCCGCCAATCTTCGGCGCGACCGCCGTCTCGCTGCCGTAGACCCCCTCACCGAAGCTGTACTTCTCTTCGCTACCGGTCTTGAGGTCGTGGCGCACGAGCCCGTCGAACAAGAACCAACCCGGCTTTCCGGTGGCGGCGTAGGCGTAGCGGTAGTCGTTCGTCTGAAAGTCGCCGTTCATCATGCCGAACTCGGTGATCGTGTCGCTGAGCTGCTGCTCGCGCACCTTGCCCGTCACAAGGTTGAGGCGCCACCGGTGCAGCCTCGCCTGCATGCGATCGAGCGCGAGAAAACGAAACGCCCGCTCCCACTTGTTGCCGTGCCCGTTGTCTTGCGGCTCGGGGTCGCCCTGAAAGAAACCGTCGATGACGATCTCGTCGCCCTCTTCGTAGGCGTTCACAAAGTGCAGCACGTAGGTCGCCTCGGCCTCGAACCAGCGAATGTCGCTCGTCTGCCCGCGCCTCGGAATCACGGCGAAACGACTCGGCATGTCGCGGTGAAAGCGCGCGGCGTGAAAGCCCTTCTTCAACCCCTCGGGATCCCAGAACAGCGGAAAGTCGTTGAGGATCGCATAGTTCTCGGTGAACGCCATGTCGTGGGGCAGGCGCGCCCCTGGCAGCGGCACGTCGACGTAGTGCACGAGGTCGTTGTGCTGGTCGACCACGCCGTAGTGCATGTACGGTGCCTCTTTGCTGTAGTTGAAGAACAGCATCTCGCCCGTGCGGTCGTCGACCTTCGGGTGCGCCGACACTCCCCACTTGAACGGGAAGGCGCCGTTGAAGCCCTCTTTGCCGTGCGTCTCTGCCGTGTACGGGTCGACGCGGTAGAGGTCGCCGCACTGGTAGAAGCTCGTGAGGGCCATGCCGCGGTGCACCACGACGTCGGTGCTCGACGCGTCTTTCATGCGTCCGCGAGCGCCCCAGCCGTCTTCACGCAGCGACAGCGCAGGATTCTCGGCGATGCCCGCCCACAGCGCCTTGCCCGCCTCGGTCTCTGCGGCAAGGCCGTCGGTGCGAATCATGCGGTTGCGGTAGAAGGCCTTGCCGTCACGGAATCCGACGACGTGGATCATGCCGTCGCCGTCGAACGGGTGGTAGTTCTTGATCGACGGATGCAGCGGGTTCTCGGTGTTGCGCAAATAGACGCCGTCGATGTCGTGCGGAATCTCGCCCTCGACCACCGTCAGGTCGTCTGCCTTCCACTCGGTGGTCTGCGGGCGCCACGGGCCGGTGCGGTACGGGTGATCGTCATCCTCCGGAAGCGTGGAGAGCAGTCGCCCTACGATTTCGACGTCCATGTGCTTGCCTCTTCTCGTTTCGATGTCGCGTTTCGTTGTCTTGTTTCTGTCGCCGGTATCGTGGCAAGGATCAGCCGGCCGGTGCGGCCTCGACCACGAATGACACGGTGGTCGCGGTGGATCCGCCGATGTTGAGCGTCGCAAAGCGCGAGGCGCCTTCGACCTGCATGTCACCCGCGCCGTCGCTGACCTGCTTCGCGGCGTCGACGATCATGCGCACGCCCGTGGCCCCCACCGGGTGCCCGCCGACGATCAGGCCGCCGCTCGGGTTGATCGGCAGCCTGCCGCCCATCTCGATCGACCCATCTTCGATGGCCCGCCAAGACTGCCCGGGAGGCGTGAGACCGATGTGGTCGATCGCCATATACTCGCTCGCCGAGAAACAATCGTGCGTCTCGAGCCCGTCGATGCCGTCGAGCGCCACGCCCGCGCGCCCGAACGCCTGGCTCACCGCCTGGGCAACGTGGGGCATGATCAGTGTGTCCTCGGCGCTCTTCGCGAACTTCTGTTCAAGGCCGAGACCCGCGGTGCGGTGCCCCCAACCCGCGATGCGTGCGACTGGCCTGACGTTCGGGTGCGCGCGCAGGTAGCGATCGCTCACGAGCACGACCCCTGCCCCACCGTCGGTCATCTGGCTGCAGTCGTAGCGGCGAAGGCGCCCCTCGACCGGCGGGTTCAGGCCATCGTCGGTGCCGTTCACGGCGAGGTCGGGCACGTCCCACCCCCGCGTCTGCGCGAGTGGGTTTCGCTTCGCGTTCGCGAGGTTCAGCTGCGCGATCGCCCGCAGGTATCGGTCATCGATGCCGTACCTTCGGTCGTACTCATCGGCGACCCGAGCGAACATGTACGGCCACATGAAGGTGGCCTCTTCACCCTCGTGCCCAGCCCAGGCTGCGGCGCCGAGATACCGCGCGCCCTGATCCCCCGGAACCGTCTTCTCAAGCTCAACGCCGAGCACGAGCGCGCAATCGTAATCGCCGGTGCGCAGATCGGCGATGGCCGAGAGCATGGCGATGCTGCCCGAGGCGCAGGCGGCCTCGTGCCTCGACGCTGGCAGGCCCCAGAACTCGTCGCGCACGGTGGCCGGCATCGCGCCCAGGTGCCCCTGACCGGCGAAGAGCTCGCCGAATGCGTTGCCCACGTGCAGCACCTCGATCTCGCGCGGGGCGATGCCCGCCGAGGCGAGTGTGCCGTCGATCACCTCGGCGGTGAGCGACGCAAAGTCACCACCCTCGCGAGTGAGGTTTCTCGCGAAGTCGCTCTGGTACCCGCCGAGCACCCAGACGTTGGTGTCATTCATGTGAGGCCCTCTCTTCTTCCGATCTCTCCACTACTGAACGTTCACAGCGCTTCGATGACAATCGCTGTGGCCAACCCCAGCGCCGCGGGAATGACGAGCAGGCCGTAGCCGCCGCCCTCGGCGTCGAGGCGGTCGAGCGCGTTGGCAAGCAGAATGCCGCCGCTGGCACCCAGCGGGTGCCCGACCGAGACCGCGCCGCCGCGCGCGTTCACGATGCGCTCGTCGAGTTCGAGCTGCCGCGTGAGCAAGAGGGGCGTCACCGAGAACGACTCGTTGATCTCGGCGACCTTCAGATCGCCCACCTTGACGCCGGCCATGGCCAGCGCCTTGCGCGCGGCCGCCTCGCCCGACCACAGCCCCGGCGACCGAACCGCCTCGTGCGCCCAACCGAGCACGCGGCCCCTGGGCGAGCGGCCGAGCATCTCTTGCGCCGCCTCGCCGCCGATCAGCACGGCCGAGGCGGCGTCGGCGAGCTGGGGCGAGGTAGCGACGGTGTGCAGGCCACCATCTGGCCGCCGCATCTCAGCAAACCACGGCTCACCGGCAAAGCGTCGCTCAATGCGCTGCCAGAGCGGGTCGCCGCCGAACAGCGGCGCGAGGCTCGCGAGCGACTCCGCGGTGGTGTCGGGCCGCGCCCCCTCGTCACGGTCGAGCAGCGTTTCTGCGCCCCGCCGCACCGGCACGACCGACGGCCAGGCCGGCGCGGCCGCAGACAGCTCGTGCGAGCGAACCGCATAGGCGTCGAGGTGCGCCCGCGAGAAGCCGTACCTCGCCGCCATGAAGTCAGCCGCCAGGCCGATCGTTACGAAGCCAGTGAGGTCGCCGAGCGCGGGATCGCTCGCAAACGCCGGAGCATCGGCGAACATGGGCGTGCGCGACATCGACTCCGCCCCTCCGGCGACGACGAGTTCGGCCGCGCCAGAGGCGACCTGCGCCGCCCCGGATGCGATCGCGTCGAGGCCAGAACAGCACATGCGCGAGACCACACCAGCGGGGGTCCCGTCTGGCCACCCGGCTGCGAGCACCGCAACCCGAGCCAGATCGGCGGCCTGCTCGCCGGCTGGCGTGCTCACGCCGACGATCACGTCGTCGACTCGGTCAGCCGGCACGCCCCGACGCGAGAGCTCGGCGAGCAGCCCGCCGAAGAGTTCGAAGGCCGGCACACCCGCAAGGGTGCCTCCGTCGCGACGCACCCGCGCGCGCGGGGTGCGTATCGCCTCATAGATATATGCCGCTTGCGTCATACTCACCTTCTCCTCATGCTGCTCGGGACAACTCGCCGAAGACTCAGGCCGGCTGCTTACGCAGCTCGCGCTTCAGCACTTTGCCGACCGGGTTGCGCGGCAGCGCATCGATGAGCTGCAGGCGCTCAGGCAGTTTGAACGAGGCGATCTTGCGCTCGCGCAAGAAGTCGAGCAGCTCGTCGAGCGTCAGCTGAGCCTCGGGCCTGAGCACCACCACCGCGGCAACTCGCTCGCCAAACACCTCGTCGGGATCGCCGACCACTGCGACCTCGAGCACCGCCGGGTGCTCGGTGATGAGCTGCTCGAGTTCGACCGGCGCAATGTTCATGCCGCCTCGAATGATGAGGTCTTTCGCCCGATCCACGTACCGCAGGTACTGCTCGTGTTCACCCGCGATCTCGAACATGTCGCCGGTTTTCAGGTAGCCTTCGGCATCGAACGGATCGGCGAGGTTCGCTCCGTTCACGTACCCCGCAAAGAGTTGAGGGCCATCAATATAGAGCTCACCCGGATGCCCGGCTTCGGTGACCAGCTCGCCCGTTTCTACGTCGATGAGCTTCACCCGCACCCACTTCGAAACGCGAGAGCCCCATTCGGCCCCTTCGGCACCGTAGCGGGGGAAGAAGTTCGCCCGGTCATCGGGATTCGGAAAATCTTCGCCGCTCGACAGCAGCGCAACGCCCTCGTTCGACCCGAAGAAGTTGATCACCTTGAGGCCCATCTTCTCCTGCCAGCCGCGCACCATCGCCGGCTGCAGTGGTGCAGACCCCGAACCGAGTCGAGTGAGGCTCGACAGGTCGACCTGGCTGAGCAACTGCTCGTTGTTGAGCAGCATCCAGAGCAGGGCAGGCGGCAGGATCGTGCAGGTAACCCGCTCGCGTGCCACCTGTGCGAAGAAGATCGGCGCGTCAAAGGGGTGGTGCTGCACGAGCACGCAGCCGGTGCGCAGCCAGGGCAGCAGCATGCCGCACACGCCGGCCATATTGATCAACGGGAATGGATTGAGCAGCACGTCGTTGTGGTCGAGCTCGCCGATCTCGGCCGCGCTGTCGTCGGTCGCCGAGCCGTGACCGTTGAGCGCATCGAGTACGGCCCAGCTGAAGTTGAGCCAGTCGTAGTGTGCACGCATGACGCCCTTGGGCTGCCCTTCGGTGCCCGAGGTCCAGCAGATCGTCGTGCAGTCGTTCGGGTCGTTCGGGTGTGCCTCTCGGTAGGCGGCGACGGCCGCCTCGTCGGCCTCGTTCGCGGCCTGAGGCTGCAGCCGGGTCACACCCTCGCGCTCCTCGGCGGCGGCCCGGCCGATACTGATGAACTCGCGCACGGTCTGCAACTGCTCGCGCACCGAGACAGCCTCGTCGATGATGCTGCGATCACCAAAACTCTCGCCACAGATGTAGGCGTCGAAGCCGGCGTTGTTCGCCATAGCGACAAGCTCGTGCTCGCGGTACTGCATCGCGAGGGGCGAGACCGCCGCGCCGATCGTCCACGCCGCGAGGTAGACCTCGAGCTGTTCGATCGAATTCGGCAGCTTCATTCCGATGAGGTCGCCCCGGCCGATGCCCCGCTCGAGCAGCCGTGCCGCAAGCCAGGTGACCTCGCTGCCGATCTCGCCCCAGGTGAGCCGCCTCGGAGTCTCGCCATCGAGGCTCTCGCGGTTCAGCGGATCGGTGACGGCGAGCGCGTCGGGTCGCTCCGAGACTCGCTGCCAGAACAGCCCGTCAATGGTCTCGTTGGCCCACCACCCCCTCGCCAGAAAGTCGTCGACGCGCGACTGCGGGTGCAACCCGTGAGAGAGCTGATCCATCGGTGGCCTCCTTGCCAATCCTGGTGAACTTGCGAGCAGGCTTCGTGAAGAAGCCGCACAAGAACAGATTACTCCAGTTAACAGAGTGACTGCAAGAGGCCGGGTGATCCTCGCCGCCGCAGGAAGAACCAGAGCCCCGGTCGGTGCCGCGCGATACGCTGGTGCGATGAATCCAGCCCCAGCCGAAGGCACCGCCAAGAGCGCCGCCGCAAGCACAGCCGGGCACGCCAGATTGTCGGGCGGCACAGCCGGGGCGCAAACGAACGGCCTCGGCCGCACCTTCGGCCTGCTGGGCGACGAGTGGACGCTACTGCTGCTGCGGGTCGCGCTCTCAGGCGGCACGCGATACTCAGACTTTCAGAGCAGGCTTCCCATCTCGCACGCCGTACTGAGCGGCAGACTCGAGCGCCTCGTAGAAGAGGGCCTGCTCGAACGTCACGTCTACCAGCAACGCCCCGAGCGATCGGAGTACCTGCTCACCCCGCGCGGCACTGCGATCTGGCCCCTGCTTGTGGCGATCTGGAACTGGGAGCGCCGCTGGGTGCGGGCCCACGAGTACTCCACTCCCCCGATCAGGCATCTCAGCTGCGGGCAGGAAATGTCTCCGCTCTACTGCTGCGAGCACTGCGGCGAGATCGCGCACCCCGACTCGGTGCGACTTTCGTGGGGCCCCGCCGGCGGCTGGCAGCGCTCCACCCCCGAGGCGACGACGAGGCGACGCTCGACGCATCGCTCGAACGCTGGCGCCACAGCGTTCTACCCCGACACCATGGCGGTGTTCGGCAACCGGTGGTCAGCAATCATCGCAGCCTCGGCATTTGCAGGGGTGAGCCGCTTCAAAGACTTCGAGGCGCACCTCGGAGTGCCGCCAATCGTGCTCACCGAGCGCCTCGCCGCGCTTTGCGACCGACGGATTTTCGAGCAGGTGCAGCTCGAGGCAAGGCCAGACTGGTCGGAGTATCTGCTCACGAGCAAGGGTAGCGAGCTGTTTCCGATCTTCGCGATCGTGCTCGACCTGGCCGAGCGTTGGTATCGCGACCCCGAGGGCGAGGTGCTGCTGCGCAGGCACTCGACCTGCGGCGCACGCTTTCACGGCATGCTCGTGTGCGACCAGTGCCACGAGGTGGTGCGCGGCAACGCGATCGACGTGTCAGAGATCTAAGTGCGAAGGCCGGCAAAGCTCGCCGAGTCGCCTCCGGGATCGCACAGCGTCGAGCGAATGACTGCGATACTTGAGCGATGAAGGCGCACGAGGTGGTCATGACTTGGGTGACCGACGAGCTTTCGAGCGGGCGCCTGCGCATCGGCGACCGGTTGCCAGGCGAGCGGGCCCTCGCAGAGACACTGGGAGTATCTCGCGCGTCACTGCGAGAAGCCCTGCGCGTGCTTGAGGCGCTCGGCGCGATCCGCAGTTCGACCGGCTCGGGGCCGAACGCCGGCACGATCGTGACCGCGGCACCCGAGCAGGCGCTCTCCCTCGCATTGAACCTGCAGCTGGCAACCAGCCACGTCGAGCCCCGACACATTGCCGAGGTGCGCGAGCTGCTCGAGACCTGGGCGGCGAGGCACTCAGACGCCGCCCTCTGCGATTGGACGGCCGCCGAGCATCTGCTGACACTCATGGACGACACCGAGCTACCGATCGAGCATTTTCTTGCGCACGATGCACAGTTTCACGTCGCGCTCTCGCGAGCCGCCGACAACCCCCTCATCAGCACCCTGATGGAGTCGCTGCGCATCTCGATCTCCGAGCACACTGTCGCGCGAGCACGGGCGATTCCGGACTGGGGCGCGACGGCCGCGCGGCTGCGCGACGAGCACCGCGCGATCCTCGACGCGCTGAAACACGGCGACCGCGAACGGGGCGCCGAACTACTGCGTGAGCACATCGATCGCTACTACCGCGAAACCGAGCGCTGATCTTCGCCTCTCACTCACGCACGAAGCTACGAACGCACGCCCGACTCGCCTTGACGCACGCAACACGGGCGCGTACAGTCTGTGGTAAGACCACATGATTCTCGCCGAATCAGGCGAAACGAATCGCGAAAGAACACGAGGACACCCATGGTGCAGCGTCAGCTCCCCCGCCCTTCTGAGATCTTCGAACTCATGCAGTTCAAGAAGCCCGAGCTGAACGCGAAGAAGCGCCGTCTCGACGCCGCGCTCACGATCGATGATCTGCGCCGCATCGCGAAGCGACGCACCCCCAAGGCGGCCTTCGATTACACCGACGGCGCGGCCGAGGGCGAACTCTCGCTCAGCCGCGCACGCCAGGCGTTTCAAGACGTCGAGTTTCACCCAGACATTCTGAAGCCCGCCGCCGAGGTCGACACCTCGGTCGAGGTGCTCGGCGCGTCGTCGGCCATGCCGTTCGGCATCGCCCCCACCGGCTTCACCCGGCTCATGCAGACCGAGGGAGAGATCGCCGGCGCGAGCGCGGCCGCGGCCGCGGGCATTCCATTCACGCTCTCGACTCTCGGCACCACGTCGATCGAGGCCGTGAAGCACGCGAACCCGCGCGGCCGCAACTGGTTTCAGCTCTACGTGATGCGCGAGCGCGAGATCTCGTACGGCCTCGTCGAACGCGCCGCAAAAGCCGGCTTCGACACGCTCATGTTCACCGTCGACACCCCGATCGCGGGCGCCCGCCTGCGCGACAAGCGCAACGGCTTCTCGATTCCGCCCCAGCTGTCGCTCGGCACGATCGCGAACGCGATCCCGCGCCCCTGGTGGTGGGTCGACTTTCTCACGACCCCGAAACTCGAGTTCGCCTCGCTCGACTCGACCGGAGGCACCGTCGGCGAGCTGTTGAACGCGGCGATGGATCCGACTATCTCGTTCGAAGACCTCGAGATCATCCGCGAGATGTGGCCAGGCAAGCTGGTCGTGAAAGGCGTGCAGAACCTGCCGCAGGCTGTCGAACTGATCGACCGTGGCGTCGACGGCATCGTCCTCTCGAACCACGGCGGCAGGCAGCTCGACCGGGCCCCGATCCCTTTTCACCTGTTGCCACAGGTGGTGCGCGAGGTCGGCCGCGACGCTACCGTCATGATCGATACGGGCATCATGAACGGGGCCGACATTGTCGCCTCGGTCGCGCTCGGGGCAAAGTTCACCCTCATCGGCCGTGCGTACCTCTATGGGCTGATGGCCGGCGGCCGCGAGGGCGTCGACCGCACGATCGCGATTCTGCGCAGCGAGATCGAGCGTACTATGACGCTTCTCGGGGTGTCGTCGCTCGAAGAGCTCGAGCCGCGCCACGTCACCCAGTTGCAGCGACTGGTACCTGTGCGCAGCTCGGCGCACGATCGCTCGGCTTCGTAGACGCAGGGCGCGGGGTGCATCCGAGATTCCCCTAGGTTGCAGAGCAGCAGAGAGTTACACTACACACACCCGGAAAACACCAGCCGACGCGGGCATGGTGCGAGCCGGATGAGTGCTCTCAGGAGTGACGCAGATGTCTTCTTCGATGCCCTCCGAGCGACGATCACCTCGTGCACTGCTCGCGACAATCGCCGCTCTCGGCCTCGCGGTGAGCGGGTGCAGCACCGCCGCACCCGCGAGCGAGGCGGGCAGCATCTCGGTTCTGACCGGCGATACGCCCGGCCAAGACGTGGTGGCATTGCCCGAGAACTTCGAGCGGCTGCTCGATCGGGCGCTCGAAGAGCTGCCAACGCTGGCAACGGATGCACTTGAGCAGAGCGGCGTGCCCGGCATGTCGATCGCTGTGGTGCATGGCGGCAAGACCGTGTTTGCCGAAGGGTTCGGGGTGCGCGAGATAGGCACCCGGCAGCAGATCACACCCGACACCGTGTTTCAGGTCGCCTCGGTCTCGAAGTCACTCTCAGCGACGGGCATCGCCGCGGCAATCGGCGAGGCCGATGGAAAGCTCAGCTGGCAGACACCGATTCACGAGCTGCTCCCGACTTTTCAGTTCAAGGATCCAACGGTCACCGAGCTCGCCACCGTCGGCGATGCGTTCAGCCATCGCACGGGGCTCTTCACCGGCGCAGGCGATGATCTCGAAGACCTCGGATTCGATCGAGCCGCGATCTTCGAGAAACTGCGGCTGCAGCCGCTCGACCCGTTTCGCTCGAGCTACCACTACTCGAACTTCGGTCTCACTGTCGGAGCCGAGGCGGTCGCGGCCTCGCGCGGGCAGTCGTGGGAAGACCTCATGGACGAGCTCGTGTTCGAGCCACTCGACATGACGTCGAGTTCGGCAAGGCACGACGATTTTCTTGCGCACCAGGATCGGGCGCTGCTGCACGCCTTCGAGGACGGCGAGTTCGTCGCGAAATACGATCGAAACCCTGACCCGCAGGCACCCGCGGGAGGCGTCTCTTCGACTGCGAACGACCTCGCGAAGTGGATGCTCATGGTGCTCGCAGACGGCAGGGCGGGCGGCACGCAGATCGTTGACGCAGATGCGCTCGCCGAGGCCATGACCCCGCAGATCGTCTCGAGCACCGGCCCCGACATTACCGCCCGGCCCGGGCACTACGGTTTCGGCTTCAACGCTTCACCGCAGGTGGGCGGCCGTATGGCAGTTTCGCACTCGGGCGCGTTCGCGCTCGGCGCGGGCACCAACTATCAGTTGCTCCCTGAGCTGGATCTCGGTATCGTCGTGCTCACGAATGGCGCACCAATGGGCGTCGCCGAGGCCGTGGCAACGGAGTTCACCGACCTCGTGCAGTACGGAAAGGTCACTCGCGATTGGGTGACCGACGCCGCGGGGTTCTTCGCCCCCTACACGGCACCGAGTGGCGACCTCGTAGGCGAGGCTCGACCTGCGGATGCCGCGTCACCGCCCCCGCTCGACAGCTTGGTGGGCAAGTACGAGAGTGAGTACTTCGGAGTGCTGCTCGTCGAGCTTCGAAACGGAACACTCACGGCGAGGCTCGGCCCGACCGGCAATATCTCCCTGCCGCTCGAGGAGTGGGACGGCAGGACGTTCGCCTACGCACCACTCAGCGAGAGCGCGCCGGCGGGCTCGCTCGCGAGTGCGGTCTTCGCACCCGACGGCGGCTCGGTGCAACTCACGTCGTTCGACGCGCAGGGTCTTGGCACCTGGAGACGCGCGGCCTAGCACATCGGGCGGCCGCCCGGAAACCACCCCACGCGCGCACCATCAAGCGATGACGCGCAGCCCCATGGCCTCGGCGAGCTGCACCGCTTGATGGTCGTCGATGTAGGCACCTTTCAGCGTGGTCTCGACTGGGTCGAGCCCCGCAAGGTCGCTGCCCGTCAGTGTGGCCTCGCTCAGGTCTGCCCCGTGAAACCAGCTCGCCGAGAGGTCGCAGTGGCTCAGTGTGGCCTTGGTGCATCTCGCGAACGTGAGGTCTGCCTCGCGCATGCGAACTCCGATGAAGCTCGCCCCCTCGAGCGCCGCTCCGGGAAACCCGACGAACGACCAGTCGCCGCCCTCGACCTGCAGCAGCGCGAACTCGCACCGGTCGAACATGCTGCCAGTCATCTTTGTGCCGACGAATCGGGCGTCGAAGAAGTTGCACGCGGTAAACGTGCAGTTGAGAAACGCGCTCTCCTCATGCCTGCTGGCGTTGAACTTCACGCCCCGAAACGAGCACTCACGAAACACCGCCCCGGCAGACGCCGTCTCGGTCATGTCGACATCGGCGAAGAGCGTGCGCTCGAAGGTCTGGCCAGAAAGATCACGCCCGTACCAGTCTTCGCCCAAGACGCTCGTGTCGCATTCGGGTGCGGGCACGCCTCCCCTTCGCTCTGCCACGGCCGGCCCTAACCGAGCTGCTCTGAGAGTTCGAGCCAGCGCTCCTCGAGCGCCGCGATCTCGTCTTCGATCGCCGTGATCTTGACCATCTCGGCGTTGAGCAGGGTGTAGTCGCTCTGGTCGAGCGCGGCGAGGCCATCGCGCGATTTGACGACGTCGGCTTGCAGACGCTCCATCTTGCGCTCCACCGCCGAGAGCTCTTTCTCGGCGGCGCGAAGCTCGGCACCAGAAAGCGCGGGTTTCGCGTCTGCGGCGGCTATTGCCGAATCTGCAGAAGCAACCGGAGCGGCGAGACCAGCCGACGCGCCAGGCCGAGCCTCGATAGCCGCCCGCAGCTTCAGGTACTCGTCGATACCGCCTGGCAGATGCCGCAGGCGCCCCGCGCCGCTCGGCCCGGGCAGAATCGCAAACTGCTGGTCGGTGACCCGCTCCAAGAAGTAGCGGTCGTGCGAGACGACGATCAACGTGCCGGGCCACGAGTCGAGCAGGTCTTCGATCGCCGCGAGCATGTCGGTGTCGAGGTCGTTGGTCGGCTCATCGAGAATCAGCACGTTCGGCTGATCGAGCAGAATGAGCAGCAGTTGCAGCCTGCGCTTCTGCCCGCCCGAGAGGTCTTTCACCGGGGTCGAGAGCTGCGCACTCGAGAACCCCATGCGCTCGAGCATTTGCCCCGGCGTCAGGTCTTGCGCTTTCGAGCCGCTGCCGACCGTGAAGCTCGTGCGCAGCCGCCCGATCACCGCGCGCACCGGCTCGTTCAGGTGCTCCTCGAGTTCGTCGAGGCGCTGCGTCAGCGTCGCGACCTTGACGGTTTTGCCGCGCTTCACCCGCCCCGAGGTCGGTTCGATGGTGCCAGCAATGAGGCCCAGCAGCGTCGACTTACCCGCACCGTTGACGCCGAGAATGCCCGTGCGCTCGCCTGGGGCGAGCAGCCAATCGATATCTTCGAGCACCGTGCGGTCGCCGTACGAGACGCCCGCTTCGACCAGGTTCACGACCTCTTTGCCGAGGCGCGACACCGCCAGCGACTTCAGCTCAGTGGCGTTGCGAATCTCGGGCACGTCTTCGATGAGCGCGTTCGCGGCGTCGATGCGAAACTTGGGTTTCGAGGTGCGCGCCGGGGCCCCGCGGCGCAGCCACGCGAGCTCCTTACGGGCGAGGTTCTGCCGCTTCTGCTCGATCGATGCGGCCTGGCGATCCCGCTCGACGCGCTGCAGAATGTAAGCCGCGTAGCCGCCTTCGAACGGCTCAACGATGCGGTCGTGCACCTCCCAGGTCGCGTTCGCGACCTCGTCGAGAAACCAGCGATCGTGCGTCACCGCGAGCATCGCACCCTGGTTCGCAGGCCAGCGACGCTTCAGGTGGTCGGCGAGCCACGCAATCGCCTCGACGTCGAGGTGGTTCGTAGGTTCGTCGAGGGCGAGGATCTCCCACTCCCCCACAAGCAGACGCGCGAGGGCAACACGGCGTCGCTGACCCCCGCTCAAAGCCTCAACCGGCGCGTCCCAGTCGAGATCGGCGAGGAGACCCGCGATCACCTCGCGTGTGCGCGCGTCGCCGGCCCACTCGTGCTCGGGCATGTCGCCGACAATCGCGTGCCCAACGGTTTCACCGTCGTCGAAGCGATCCTCTTGATCGAGCACGCCGATTCTCGTGCCGCTGCGCACGGTCACCTGACCACCGTCTGGGCTGCGACGACCGGCGAGCATCATGAGCAGGCTCGACTTGCCGTCGCCGTTGCGGCCGACGATGCCGATTCGGTCGCCCTCGGCGACGCCGAGCGTGACTGAGTCGAATACGACTTTGGTGGGAACTTCGAGGTGCAGGGCTTCGGCCCCGAGCAGATGCGCCATAACCTCTCCAGTCTAGGCGCTGGGCGGTGTGTGGGCCGCCGCAGGATCAGCCGAGCTCAGGCCGCCGACTCTGCGGCGAGCGCTGCATCGCTGCGCCTGCCCCACCGCACCGCCAGCAGAAACGCCAGCACGGTCAGGCCGTAGTACACGATGAGCAGCCCAAAGGTCAGCACGGTGAACATCGAGAAGCTCGGAGCATCCCAGGCCGCGTGCAGCAGCATCGGCACGAGCGCGCAGGGCACGATCACCCACCAGCGCGCCGACAGCCCGATCTGACGTCTCGACAGACAGTAGGCGAGCCCGGCGCCGCTCACTGTGGTCCAGAGCGCGTGCAGCCCGAACCCGACCAGCAAGCGCATGAGGCCGGTTGAGACTGTTGCCGCGAAATCAGTCGAGTGCAGCGCGTAGAAGAGGTTCTCGACGATTTCAAAGCCTGCGCCCACGAGAAAGCCGTAGACAACCCCGTCCATCACGGTGAGTCTCCCCTGCGACTGCGCGAGCGAGAGCACGATGAGCACGCCGAGCAGGCGCAGCAGGTCTTCGTTGATCGGTGCCGAGAGCGATGCCGCGAACGAGGTGAGGCCGATCTTGTCGTAGAGCCCGCCCGCAGCAGTGTTGGCAATCGCGGCAAACGAACACGCCACGAGGCCGCCCCACGCAAGCGCGACGAGCCGAAGCGATACGGGCTGGCGTCTCTTCACCTTTGGCAGCGCCCATGCGATCAGCGCAAGCAGTGCCATCTGCATTCCGCCCAAAACGAGTGCGGCTAGCAGGCCCTGCGCGCCAGAGAAGAGGGCCGCCAACTGCAGAGCGGTCAGACAGACCGACACTGCGAGCAACGCCAAGAACAGCCAGAAGACCGGTTGGCGGGGCTGCCACACCGCCGCACGCGCCCTCGCCGAGGGCTGCCGCGTTTCAGTCATTTCAGCGGGTGCGCTCATGGCTGCACCTCCGTGCTCTCGACCACTGCCGCGATGTCGGGAAGCAGCTGCCCTGCGTCGACGCTCACGTGCGTCGAGGCGATCGATACCTCGAACAGCACGCACGATGCGTTGCGAAGCGCCTCGCACACCGCTATCAGCTGTGTCGACCCCGAGCCCGCGGCCAGGTCGTACTCGAGCAGGTTCACGGTCAGCAGCGGCGCCGAATCGAGCGGGCGCACCGGCAGCAGGGCCGCCCCGACTGGTGCCGCCTCGCGCAGCAGCGCAGCGCTCTCTACCCCGGTGTGCATCGAAGCGGTCACCGAGACGCCGCCGTCTTGGGTGGTGAAGGTGCGTTCGGCAACTCCGGCGTCGAGAGCGCCGTCTGCTGGATCCCTCTCCCACCCCTGCGGCGCGATGAACGCACCGTTTACTTCACGGCCGCCGTCTTCGACCTGCAGCGTGGCTCGCTCGTAAACACCGACCACGTTCTCGGGTTTGCTCGGCGCTACGATTCCGGCGACGAGGGGTGTGACGACCAGCAGCATGATGGCTACGAGGATCACCCAGAACGCGGCCCAGCGCGGTTGTTCAGAGGGAGGCGTCGGCCCCGGCGTCGATTCGCCCACCTCCGTGGTGGACGCTGGCGATTCAGTCATATTCCGATGCTAGGGGGCTGAATCCGCGCGAAGCAGAAAACAGCTACGGGCGCGCACAAACTGCACCCTCGCTGCACAAATTGAGTGTGCGCGATACCGAGCCGGGCGTCTCAGCGGGCGAAAGGCCCGACTCGGTGTGATGCGTCAGTTAAGCAGCGCAGCAGCTGCCGCCGCAGCAGCTGCCGCCGGCCTCAGCGTCGCCGAGCAGGTTCAGAATCTCGGCGCTCTCGGCCGATGCGGCAGCGGCAATGCTAGCCTCGTCGTTCAGCTGCGGTGCGATGGTGTCGCTCATGGTGTCTCCTTGGGTTGCGGTAAAGGTCACTGGTCTTCGGGTTCGGTGCCGCTGTCGCGGAAACCGAGCACCTGCTCGAGCACGTTGGCGAACGTCTCGGCAGACTGCGCTCCAGATACTGCGTACTTCTCTTCGAAGAGAAAGTAGGGCACGCCGTTCACGCCGAGCATGCGCGCACGGGTGATGTCGCGCTCGACGGCATCCTCGTATTCTTCGTCTTCGTACGCATCGCGCACCTCGTCTGCGTCGAGACCCACCTCTTCGCCGAGCTCAGCGAGGGTCTCGACGTCAGAGACCAGGCGCCCCTCGGTGAAGTACGCGCGGAACAGGCGATCCTGCATCTCTGCCTGCAATCCCTGCGACTTCGCGAGGTGCAGCACTCGGTGCGCGCGGCTCGTGTTCGCGTGCTGCAGCTTGCCGAAGTCGAACTCGATGCCCTCGAGCGCAGCCATCTGCGTCATCTGCTCGAGCATGTCTTCGACGCGCTCGCGCGGCATTCCCTTGTGCTTCGTGAGAAAGTCGATCTCGCTGCCCTCGTAGTTGTCGGGCGTATCGGGGGCGAGCTCGTAGCTGTGGCTCTCGATCTCGATCTCGATATCGGGGTGTTTGCCGTTGAACTCAGCAATACCAGCCTCGAAGCGGCGCTTGCCGATGTAGCACCACGGGCAGGCGATGTCGCTCCAGATGTCGACGCGAAGGGTGTCATTCATAGTGGCTACAGCGTAGCGCGCCTGCAACATATTCCCTGAAAAGTGCGGGTATGCCAAAGTTGAAGCAGATGTAATTCGACACGGGGGTGCAGAAACTTATGACGCAACACTTGCGCTTGCCGAAAGCACTGCACCTTCTGGTGGCGCTTGTCTCTCTCGCGCTCGGCCTCATGCTGTTGCTGGCCGGGCTGACCGTGCAGCAGATCGCGATGGTCACAGGTATCGGCATCGCGGCGGCCGGCATCGCCTTGGCGCTTCGCGGCTTCGGCATCGACGATTTCCACGAGGATCGCGGCGACGATGCTCGCTCCGCCGCTTCGACCGCGGGTGTCTGGATCGTGCGATTCTCGGGCGTCGCTCTCGTCGTCGTCGGTGCGCTCATGGCGCTCTGGCCAGACGCGGGCGCACCCTGGCTCGCTGCCGGAGTTGCGCTCGTCCTGATCCTGCACGGCATCGTGTCGGGCATCGGGGCGATTCGCGGCGACGCGGACCGCCGAGCCTCTGGCGTGCTGATCGCGCTCGCCGGCATCGCGCTCGGAGTGCTCTCATTTTCATGGCCCGTGCTCACGCTCGTGATCTTTCGCCTCGCGGTCGCCGCGTGGCTGATCTTCGTCGGCTTGCACGCGCTGATCGTGCTCTGGCGCGGCCGCGCCGCGGAGGCTAAGCGGGCCGCGGCGCCCGAGCACCGCCCCGCGTCCAGGGTCGCGAGCTGGTCTCGCACGATAGCTTCGGCGGTGGCGCTCGTGCTCGCCGTGGGCGCCGTGTATGGCAGCGCCCAGCTGCTGGGCGGCACGCCGCAGCCCGCGCCAGATGCGTTCTATACCGCGCCGAACGAAGTGCCATCGCAGCGGGGCCAACTGATTCGCACCGAGCCGCTCACCATCGGCGTGCCGGCCGGGGCCCGGGCCTGGAAGATGCTCTACACGACCACTCGCCCAGATGGCAGCCCCGCCATCTCGAGCGGCACGATCCTCGCCCCCGCTGATCACGACGAAACCACGCTGCCCTTGCTCACCGTTTCGCACGGCACCACCGGAGTCGTGAGCGGCTGCGCTCCCTCGCTGAGCGCTACTCCCTTCGCCGACGGCGCAGGCACCGCAATGCAAGAGATGGTGACGAAGCACGGCTGGGTCGCCGTCACCTCTGACTACACCGGCATGGGCACCGAGGGCACCGCTGAGTATCTGGTGGGCGAGGCCGAAGCGCGCAACATTCTCGATGCTTCGCTCGCGGCGAGGCAGTTCAGCGAACTCTCGCTCAGCGCCGACACCGTCGTGTGGGGACACTCGCAGGGCGGGCAGGGTGCGCTCTGGACCGCGCAGATGGCGAAGGTCTACGCCCCAGACCTGAACGTGCTCGGCGTCGCGGCCTTCGCGCCGGCCGCCAATCTTTACGGGCTCGCCGAGGCCGACAAGTCGAACGCTGGCGGCAAGACCGTTTCGGCTTACATCGCCAAGACCTGGAACGAGGCCTTCCCGGAGCTCGAACTCGAACAGCACCTCACTCCTGGCTCACGGGGCCCGGTCGATCGTATCTCGCAACTCTGCTTCAACGGCAGCGACGCGATCTCAGCCATTCTGCGCGGCACGCAGGTGCCGAACCAGATCTTCCCAGACAGCATGCTGCAGGGCGAGTTCGGGGATCTGCTCAAGAAGCAGGCACCGACCGGGCCGTTTGCCGGCCCCGTGCTGGTGGCGCAGGGGTTGGCCGATCCTCTCGTATTGCCGAAGCTGCAGCAGCAGTGGGTCACCGAGCGCTGCGACGCGGGCGTCGCCGTCGACTACCGCATGTTCGAGGGCCTCAGCCACGTGAGCCTGGTCGCCGCCGACTCGCCGCTCACCCCGCAGATCGTGCAGTGGACGCTCGATCGCTGGAGCGGCGAGGCCGCGCCCACCGAGTGCACCTCGAAAACCTACCCGCAGGCGCCCGGCAAGTCCGGCTAGCGAGATGAGCGGCGCTACTCTCTAGGGCGCCGCGTTCCACTCGCGCACGAACTCCTTGGCCGACGGGTGCTCGTCGTACCCGATATCGTCGAGGCCGATCGAAGGCTTTGCGGTCGTGCACAGCGCCGACCCCGAGGTGGTGCTCACGCAGGTCCACTGACCGGTGGCGGCGACCGACTTGAGCTCGACGGCGTACCCAGCCAGATTGTTCTCGCCCACCGAATCAGAAACCGAGAGTTCGATGCGGTCGCGCGCGATACTCACGGATTGAGCGCCTGGCTCGCCGAGCAGCCGCCGCGCGTTCGTAACCTGAGCCGAGAGCTCTCTCGGCTCTGCGTAGACGCTGAGGATCTCATCGCCGACGTTCTTCGCGGGCTCCCCGGGAAACGCCCCGTCCGGATGCACGAAGATTGCAAGCGTGCTGAACTCTCTGCTCTGAGGAAGGCGAGAGAGCTCGTCAGCGAGCAGTTGCGCGTCTCCGGGTGAAGCGACCGCAATTTGCAGCACCGTGTCACTGGCCCAGCTCGTCATCACCTTGCCAATCGCAACGTCGGTGAGGGCTGCGAGCAGAGTTCTGGCAGCATCGCCGTTCGAGCCGCTCGCGACGCCGAGCAGGTCGCTGCTCACGGTGAGCTGCAGCTGTGATCCGTCGAGCGCGTAGCGCGCGAAACTGCGCGCGTCTTCCACGTCTTGCTCGCGCTGCACGCGAAGCTCAACGAGTTCGGGAGTCGCTTGCAGCCCGGTCGCCCCGTACCGGGCAGCCCCCGCCCAAACGCGCTCGGCGTACATGAGCCACGGGCCTGGGGCGCCCTCGAGAGAAATCGCGCCGTCGCTTGAACTCAGTTCGAGGTCGGTGACCTCTGTGGGAAGCGGCCCCAGCATCTCTGGGAGTGCCGCGGCAAGCTCGAACACCGCTGCGGGGCTTTCTGCGGTCATCAGAAGCGATCTGCCAAAGTCGAACTCGACGGAGCCAACCCTCGGATCGTCTCGCAGACTCAATCCGAATGCAAGGTAGGCCTCGCGGGCGCTCTGTTTCTCGGACACCGGAAACTGCACACCATCACTGATCACGCCGACCGAAACGCTGCCGCCCTTGTGGCTCGCACTGAACTTCGCGAGTCGTTCGATGAGCGCGCGAAGATCGGCCTCGTCGAGCCCCTCTTTGGCAATAATGTCTCCGCTTACTCCGCCAACCCAGGGCAGATCGTTCGCAACCCGCAGATCCATCGACTCGATCGCGGGGTCTTCGGCAAACGCACGCTCGAGATCTTGCTTACTGGCACTGCCCGCGTTCACACTGCCGCAGGCGCTGAGCAGCAGCGCCGCAACGATGACTCCGCTCGCGGCGGCAACTCGAGCCGCAAACGGGTGACGAGCGTTGCGAGTAGCACGGGCGCTCCACCACGCCTTGAAGATTCGGGGGGTCATACGACCACGCTACCCCGGGCCACCGACGTATCGGAATCGCCCCAAGATAGCGCTAGGCAAACTCGCGGCGAACCACCTCGTGAAGCGCGCCCGCGAACACCTCTGCCGTCTGCGCGCCAGATACCCGGTATTTCCCGTTGATCAGCGCAAACGGCACGCCGCTGGCTCCCAGCATTTGGCCGCGGGCGTGGTCGGCAGATACCGCTTCGTCCCAGCGACTCTCGAATCCCGCCTCCGCGGCGGCAAGCGCCTCTTCTGGGTCGAGCCCAACCTCGGCAGCAAGACGTGCCAGCATCGACGGCTCAGAAAGATCGAGGCACTCGGTGAAGTAGCCGGTGAAGAGTCGCTCGATCATCTCTTCGCCAAGACCGCGCTGCTGCCCCAGCCGAAAGACCCGGTGCGCCCGTCGGGTGTTCACGAGCTGCAATTGCTCGAACCTCAGTTGCACTCCCTCGCTTGCCGCCAGCTTCTGAAGCTCGGGCAGCATGCGCGCGGAATGTTCGAGCGGCGCGCCCTCGTAGCGCTGCAGTTATTCGGCCTCAGACCCGTTGAAGCGGTCGGCGATGCTCGGCGCAAGCTCGAAGCTGTGGTGTGTGACGGTTACGGGAATGTCGGGCTGATCCCCCGCGAACATCTTGACCGCGCGCTCAAGTCGGC
Source organism: Leucobacter sp. UBA1945 (assembly GCA_002336855.1). Classification (GTDB taxonomy): domain Bacteria; phylum Actinomycetota; class Actinomycetes; order Actinomycetales; family Microbacteriaceae; genus Leucobacter. Next base: position 20,717 of record DDEV01000045.1, read on the forward strand.
GCTTGCCGAGAAAACACCACGGGCAGCGCACGTCGAACCATACGTCGACGAGGATCGCCGAGACGGGTGCAGCATCATCGCTCATGTGAAGTGCAACGGGCGAGGCGCCCCGAGTATTCCTTACGAGCGCTGTGCCGTGCCCGCGTCAGGCGGTGACTGCCCGAGCGATGCTCAGAAACTGGCCGATGTCGAGCTGTTCAGCACGGAGCGTGGGATCGACGCCGGCCTCTGCGATCACCTGACTCGCGGCCTCCGCGCTCGTCGGGATGCCGAGCACGCCCTGCAGCGACTGGCGCAGCATCTTTCGGCGACCGGCGAACGCGGCGTTCACGAGTTCGAACGTGGCTCGACGCTCGGCTTCGGTGCCCATTCGCTCCTTGGCGCGGGTGAACGCGACAAGGTTCGAATCGACGCCAGGAACCGGCCAGAAGATGCGTCGGCTCACGGTGCCAGCGATGTGCCAGGCCCCGTACCACGCGGCCTTTGCGCTCGGCGCGCCGTACTCTTTCGAACCGGGAGGCGCGGCGATGCGGTTGCCCACCTCTGCCTGCACCATGACCAGCCCTGAGCGCAGATCTGGCAGCAGTTCGAGCAGGTGCATCAGAATCGGCACCGAGACGTTGTATGGCAGGTTTGCGACGAGACGCTGCGGCGCAAGCCAGGTGTCGGGGTCGGTGAGCTGCCCGAGCGTGACGTCGAGCGCGTCTGCGGGCACCACCCGCAGGCGGCCCTCGGCGGCGGCGTCGGGCTGCATCGCGGCGACCGTACTCGGCAGCTCGGCGGCGAGCCGGTGATCGATCTCGATAGCGGTGACGCTCGCACCGACCTCGGTGAGCCCGAGTGTCAGCGAGCCGAGGCCCGGCCCGACCTCGACGACCCTGTCGCCAGCCTCGACGCCGGCGAGGCGGACGATCTTGCGCACCGTGTTCGGGTCGATGACGAAGTTCTGCCCGAGCTTCTTCGTCGGGGTGACATCGAGCCGCTCTGCGAGCTCACGCACTTCGAGCGGACCAAGCAGCTTGCCGCTGCCCTGGCCGGTCGATGGCTCGGCCTGCGTCATGACGCCGCCCCCTCGTCCATGCTCCAGCTGCCATAGACCTTCTCGGTGTTCGCTGCGAGGCGCGCACACAGCTCTTCAAGCGGCTCACCGAGCGCCTCGGCCATGCGGCGCACGGTGTGGGGCATGAGGTAGGGCGCGTTCGGGCGACCCCGAAAGGGCTCGGGCGTCAGAAACGGCGCGTCGGTCTCGATGAGCACGAGCTCGGGTTTGGCGAGCGCGAGCGCGTCGCGCAGACCCTGCGCGTTCTTGAACGTCGAGGTGCCAGAGAACGACATGTACCAGCCGTGATCGTTGCAGATCTTCGCGAGCTCGGCATCACCGGAGAAGCAGTGAAACACGGTGCGCTCGGGGGCACCGATGCGTTTCAGCGTCGACACGACCGCATCGTGCGCGTCGCGATCGTGGATCTGCAGTGCGAGACCGTTGCCCTTCGCGATGTCGATGTGCGCCTCGAACGATTCGATCTGGGCGTCGCGCCCGTCTTCTCCGGTGCGAAAGAAGTCGAGGCCGGTCTCGCCGACGGCGCGCACGCGCGGTTGCGAGGCGAGGCGCGAGATCTCTGAGAGGTGCGCGCTCAGCAGCCCCTGCGCGAAGAGTTTCGGAGCCTCATTCGGGTGCAGCGCGACGGCTGCGAGCACGCGAGGGTCGCTCGCGGCCATCTCGGCGCTCCAGCGGCTCGTCTCGAGGTCGGTGCCCACCTGCACCACTCCCGCAACGCCAACCCGCTCTGCCCTCTCGAGCGAGTCGCGCGGGTCGAGCACCTCGAGCCCGTCTTCGAATTCGAGGTGGGTGTGGTTGTCGTAGATGGGAACGGGCAACGGCTCGGGCAACGGTGGGCGCGTCAGATCGCGCTCACCTGCGGCCCGTTTTCGGATGCCGCCGGGGGGAGCTGTTTCGGCAGACATCTACTTGCTCTCGTTTTCACTCTCGACGCGCGGGAAAAGCACGGCGAGAGGCTGCTGCGGGGTGCCCGCGGGCAGACGCCCCCACTGACCGGCAGATCGCAGGGGCTGCGCCGCGAGCGCACCGATCGCGTCTTCAGCGCCGAGTGCCTCCCACAGCTTCTCGGTGGCGAGCGGGATCACGGGGTGCAGCAGCTCTGCGAGCGCGCGCAGGCCCTCGGTTGCGGTGGCAAGCACCGTGGCCAGGCGATCCTGCTGCGCCTCGTCTTTCGCGAGCGCCCAGGGCTGCTGCTCTTGCACGTAGCCATTCAGCGCGTCGACAAGCTGCCAGATTGCGGCAATGGCCTCGTGCACCGCGAAGCGCTCGATATGCTCATCTGCGGCGGCGGTGACCGAGGCTGCGAGTTCGCGAATCGCGCGATCCTCGTCAGAAATTTCACTTTCGACGGCACTCGGCATGACGCTGCCGAAGTATTTCGCGTTCATGGCGAGCACGCGGCTCGCAAGGTTGCCGAAGCCGTTCGCGAGCTCGGCGTGATAGCGCGCGTGCAGATCTTCCCAGCTGAACGAGCCGTCGTGACCGAACGAAATGGCGCGCATGAAGTAGTAGCGAAACGCGTCGCTGCCGAAGGTGTCGGTAATCTCGTTCGGCGCGATGCCGGTGAGCTTCGACTTCGACATCTTCTCGCCGCCGACGAGCAGCCAGCCGTGGGCGAACACGTGCTCGGGCACCGGGGCGCCCGCAGCCATCAGCATTGCGGGCCAGATCACCGCGTGAAAACGCAGAATATCTTTGCCGACGATGTGGGTCGCTGGCCAGCGGCGCGCGAACTGCTCGTCGTCAGAGCCGTAGCCGATCGCGGTCGCGTAGTTGAGCAGGGCGTCGAACCAGACGTAGGTGACGTGCGAGCTGTCCCACGGAATCGGAATGCCCCAGTCGAACGAAGTGCGCGAGATCGACAGGTCTTCGAGGCCCTGCTGCACGAAGGCGATGACCTCGTTGCGCGCGCTCGCCGGCTGCACGAAGTCGGGGCGCTCTTCGTAGAGCGCGAGCAGGCGGTCTTGAAACGCGCTCATCTTGAAGAAGTAGTTCTTCTCTTGCAGCAGCTCGAGCGGCTTCGAGTGGATCGCGCAGACCTTCTCGCCCTCGAAGGCACCCGTGCCGTCGACGATCTCGCTCTTCGGCTTGAACTCCTCGCAGCCCACGCAGTAGAGCGCTTCGAACTCGCCCGCGTAGATGTGCCCCTCGTCGTAGAGCTTCTGCAGAAACTTCGCGACGCCCTCTTCATGGCGGGCGTCGGTCGTGCGAATGAAGTCGTCGTTCGAGATATTGATCGTGTCGATCAGGGGGCGCCACGCGCTCTCGACGAGGCGATCGGCCCACTCCTTCGGGGTGACGCCGTTCGCGGTCGCGGTGCGCAGAATCTTCTGGCCGTGCTCGTCAGTACCCGTCAGAAACCAGGTGTCGTCGCCCGACTGGCGGTGCCAGCGCGCAAGCACGTCTGTCGCGACCTCGGTGTAGGCGTGCCCGATGTGCGGGGCATCGTTCACGTAGAAGATCGGGGTAGTGATGAAGAACGACTTGTTCGGTACGTTCGCAGCGTTCTCGTCGCGCGTCAGGCTCTCGGGCATGATCTCTATTCTATGGCCGCTTCACAGAACACTCACTCGTATTACGCGAAGCCCGCAGCGGCGCCTGCTCTCAAAACAAGTTGGCACTAGATGCTGTCTGAACAGCCTTGAGGCAACGTCTCATGCCCATCTGCTTACGAATCGGCGACAAGGATCGTCGGCTCGTGCGTCACCGGAAAGTTCACCGAATTCGCGATGAAACAGGCCGCATAGGCCTCGGCGTGCGCCGCGCGAGCCGCATTGACCATGGATTCGTCGGTAACCGTCACTACCGGGTGCAGCACGACCTCGGTGAATCGCCCGCCGACGCCCTCTTGCACCATCGTGCCCGTCGCGGTATCGGTGTACGCGGTGACGACCACGCCGGCGCGTACCGCCATATGCAGATACGACAGCATGTGGCACTGCGAAAGCGCGGTGACGAGCAGGTCTTCGGGGTTCCAGCGCTCGGCGTCACCGTGAAAGGTGCGGTCGGCAGACGCCTCGATCTCGTGCGTCTTGCCCTCGGCCCGCACGACGAGCTGCCTGCCGTACTCGCGGTACCCGCTCGTGCCCGTGCCGCGGTTGCCCAGCCACTCGATTTCGACCCTGTATTGGTGTTCCCCTGACGCTGCGCTCATACCGAAACCCTATAGCGCCGTGCATGGCCGCAATACGATTGGGACATGAGCACCGAATCGCAGCCGCTTCTGACGGTCAAAGACGTCACGGCCTGGCGCGCCTGGCTCGATGCCAACGAGCACACCTCAGACGGGGTCTGGCTCGTACTGGCCAAGAAGGGCACCGTCGAGCCGACGTCGCTCAGCTACGCTGAGGCGCTCGACGAGGCGCTCTGCAGCGGGTGGATCGACGGCCAGAAGAAGAGCTTCGACTCAGTCGTGTTTCTGCAGCGATTCACGCCCAGACGCAAGCGCTCCATATGGTCGCTGCGCAACACCGGCATCGTTGAGCAACTCATCGCGCAGGGCCGCATGCGCGAGCGCGGCATGAGCGAGATCGAGCTCGCGAAAGCCGATGGGCGATGGGAGCGGGCATACGCTGGATCGGCCACGATCGAGGTGCCCGCAGACCTCGCAGCGGCGCTCGACGCATCGCCGACTGCCGGTGCGGCCTTCGCGGCACTGAACAGCGCGGGTCGTTACTCGATCCTGCATCCGCTCGTATCGGCACCGAACGAGGCGACCCGGGCGAGCCGGTTGAAGAAGATCGTCTCGAAGCTCGAGGGCGCCTAGGCCGCAGTGACCGGCACCCGCGGCAGGGTTACGGCCCGTGAGTGCTCGACATGGGCGAGCGCGAGAGCTTCTGCCCGCGCCACCTGACCGCGCACGATCGCATCGCAGAGCGCCCGGTGCTCGTGGTGCATGTCGGTGTCTTCGTCATCGCTCGCAATGTGAAACAGGCGCAGCACTCGCCCCTGCACGGGTCGCATGAGGCTCTGTAGCAGCGTGTTGCCCGCGATATCGAGAATCACCTCGTGAAAGTCGGTGGTCGCCGTTGCGATCTGCCAACCGCTGCCCGACTCGACCGCCCGCTCGGCGGCTTCCAGCG
>DDEV01000123.1 GCA_002336855.1 Leucobacter sp. UBA1945
GCAGCCGGCCCAGTTCGGGCTGTCGCTCTGCCGAGAACCGAGGCTCGATGCCTGTCAGGCTGAGCGCCCAGGCCGGGGCGCCCGAGCGGTCGAACACGGCGGCGCCCATGCCCCAGCTGCCCTCGACGACGAGGCCGGGGTTCACCGCGTACCCGCGCGCACGGGTCTCGGCGATGCGCTCGCGCACCTCGCGCTCTGCGTGCGCCGCGCCGTGCTCGTGATCCAGCGGGTGCTCGCTGAGGTATGCGTCGATCTGTTCGCTTGGCATAAAAGAAAGGATCGCGATGCCTGCCGACGCCACCCCGAGCGGAAAGCGCTTGCCCTCGTAGAGCACGAACGAGCGAATCGGAAAGCTGCCGTCGCGGCGCAGCAGGCACACGGTCTCGTTGCCGCGCTTGGCAGAGAGAAAGGCGCTCTCTCCCGTCGCCTCGGCGAGCGCGGTGACGTGTTCGCGGGCGAGCTCGGAGATGTCGTAGCGGTCGGCGGCGACCGCGCCCATGAGGTAGAGCTCGGGGCCGAGCAGCCACGCGCCGCTCGCCTGGTCGCGATCGACGAAGCCCTGCGCGGTGAGCGAGCTGAGCAGGCGGTGCGCAGTGGGGCGCGAGATGCCCGCCTGCCGGGCGAGCGCGCTCGTGCCGGCGCCCTCAGGCATGCGGCCGCTCAGTGCGCGCAGAAGCGCCGCGATTCGCCCGACGACCTGGGCGCCCGAGGAGGGATCCTTTTCGTTCATAATGTGAACGATACCTTGCACGGCGCTCATGAAGCGAGCAATTTTGCGTACAAAGTGTGTAGCAATTGCTTGTAATTACTTACGGGGAATACGCTCGTAACCGAAAGCTTAGGCTGCTCACATCATGGACGATATGAGCACAGAATTTGGGAGGAGGCTTCGGTGGCGTCGAAACTTTATAACAGCGCAGCAGAGGCGCTCGCTGACATCGTGCAAGACGGTATGACCGTGGCGGTCGGCGGCTTCGGGCTGAGCGGCAACCCGACCAACCTGATTCGCGCGCTGCGCGACAGCGGGGCGAAGAACCTGACGATCGTCTCGAACAACATGGGCGTCGACGGCAAGGGCCTCGGTCTGCTGCTCGAGAACGAGCAGGTGTCGAAGGTGCTCGCGTCGTACGTCGGCGAGAACAAGCTGTTCGCTGAGCAGTACCTGAACGGCACGCTCGACGTCGAGTTCGTGCCGCAGGGCACCCTCGCCGAGCGCATGCGCGCTGGCGGCGCGGGCATTCCCGCGTTCTTCACCCCGACCGGGGTCGGCACGCCGATCGCTGAGGGCAAGGAAGAGGCCGTGTTCGACGGCAAGCGGGCGATCCTCGAACGGGGCATCGTGGCCGACCTCGCGCTCGTGCGCGCGTTCACGGGCGACCGCGAGGGCAATCTGCGCTACCGCATGACGTCACGAAACTTCAACCCGCTCGCCGCGATGTGCGGCCGCGTGACCCTCGCTGAGGTCGAGCAGCTGAGCGACGACTACCTCGACCCCGAGCGCGTCGACACCCCTGGCGTGTTCGTGCAGCGCATCGTGCAGTGCGAAGACATGACGAAAGAGATCGAGCAACGCACGGTGCGTTCGCGCCCCTCGACAAGCTCGGGCACCGCGACGGCAGAGGGGGCCTAACCATGTGGACCAGAGATGAGATGGCGGCGATCGCGGCCGCAGAGCTCGAAGACGGCCAGTACGTGAACCTCGGCATCGGTATTCCGACGCTCGTCGCCAACCACCTGCCCGAGGGCGTGACGGTGAAGCTGCAGAGCGAGAACGGCATTCTCGGCATGGGCCAGTTTCCGTACGAGGGTGAGGAAGACGCCGACCTGATCAACGCGGGTAAGCAGACGGTCACCCTCGTGCCCGGTGCCTCGATCTTCGACTCGGCGACCTCGTTCGGCATGATCCGCGGCGGCCACGTGCAGACCGCGATTCTCGGCGCCATGGAGGTCTCGGGCAGCGGCGACCTCGCGAACTGGACGATTCCCGGCAAGCTCGTCAAGGGCATGGGCGGCGCGATGGATCTNNCAGCGACCGCGCGGTGTTCGACGTGGTCGATGGCGCATTGGTTTTGAAGAGGATCGCGCCCGGCCACGACATCGACGAGATTCGTGCCGCGACTGGCGCAACATTCACCGCAGATCTTGAGGAGGATCAGTCATGACCGCATACATCGCGGGATACGCCCGCACCCCGTTCGTGAAGTTCACGGGGCAGTTTGCGGCGCAGCCGGCGACCGTGCTCGGCGCACACGCCGCGAAGGCCGCGCTCGCTCGCGCTGGCGTCTCGCCCGAGCAGGTCGACCAGGTCGTCGCGGGCCAGGTGTTGCAGGGTGGCGCAGGGCAGAACCCCGCACGCCAGACCGCTGTGGGTGCCGGCGTTCCGATGAGCGTGCCCGCGCAGACCATCAACGTCGTGTGCCTCTCGGGCACCGAGGCCGTCGCACAGGCGGCGCGCCTGATCAATGCGGGCGAGGCCGACGTCGTGCTGGCGGTCGGCCAGGAGTCGATGTCGCTCGCGCCGCACGTCATGTCGATGCGCGCGGGCCAGAAGTACGGCAACGCAACGCTCGTCGATACCGTCGACCACGACGGTCTGACCGACGCGTTCGACCGCATTGCGATGGGCGCCCTCACCGAGAGCGGCAACGTGCCGCTGGCGCTGACCCGCGAGCGGCAAGACGCTTTTGCCGCGGAGTCGCACCAGCGCGCGGCCGCCTCTGCAGACTTCTGGGCAGGCGAGATCGAGCCGTTCACCGTTGCCTCGCGCCGCGGCGACACCGTCGTGTCGAGCGATGACGGGGTGCGCGCAGACACCACCGCCGAGGGGCTGGCCGCGCTGCGCTCGGCGTTCTCGAAAGACGGCACCATCACCGCTGGCAACGCCTCGCAGATCACCGACGGCGCGGCCGCGCTCATCATCGTGAGCGCTGGCGCCATCGAGAAGTTCGGCCTGAAGCCCCTCGCGAGCATCGAAGCGACCGCGTTCGTCGCCGGCCCCGACACGCACCTGCACTCGCAGCCGTCGAACGCGATCGCCGCGGCGCTTGCGAAGCTGCCGGGCGTGGCAGCTGCTGACCTCGCGGCGATCGAGATC
>DDEV01000067.1 GCA_002336855.1 Leucobacter sp. UBA1945
CTACACCCTAAAATCCGATGAGCCTCTTTGTCTTGCATGGCAGCTTCGAGTGCTTGGCGGAACTGTGGAAGCACAGGAACCACTCGTTCTCGGTGCGACTTGGTGTCGCCCATTACGAGCTTGCCATTTGGGTTGGGGGAGAGCGATCGGGCTATCCTGAGTATTTGGAGTCGTGATTCGCCCTGGGTTTAGTTCCGATCTTTCAACCAGGAAGATAGGAACATCATGCCCGAACCATACGAACCAGAGTTCAAAGAACGAGCACTCCGCATGCTCGCCGAAGCGCTCCCTCAGCATGCGAGCGTGCACGCTGCGAGCAAGCATGTCGGAGGGCTGCTCGGCATCTCACCTGACACGCTCAGAATCTGGCATCGACAATCGCAGATCGATACCGGCTCAAAGCCCGGCGTGACGACTGATATCGCTGCCGAGAACCGTCGCCTCCAGAAAGAAAACATGGAACTGCGCAAAGCGAACGAAGTCCTCTAAGCCGCGAGCATATTTTTCGCGAAGGAACTCGACCAGCCACGAACGAAATGATCCGATTCATCGACGAGTATCGTGATCGTTTCGGGGTCGAGTTCCTCTGCCGTACGCTGCGTGCGGCAGTTCGTGGATTCCTCACGTCACGCGGATATCGGGCAGCGAAGAAACGGCTCCCCTCGCCCCGTCAGCTCCGTGACGAGATCCTTGTTCCCGAGATCAAGCGGCTCCACCATCAGCATTACGGTGTCTACGGGCGCCGCAAAATGCATGCCCTGCTGCGACGCGAGGGCTGGGAGATTGGCCGTGACGCCTGCGAGCGGCTCATGAAACTCGCTGGATTTCGGGGCGTGCGACGTTCTCGGCGGGCTTTTACGACGAAGAGTGACCCGGCAAACCGGCTGCCAGGTGATCTCGTCAACCGGAACTTCACTGCGACAGCTCCCCAGCGGCTCTGGGTCGTCGACATCACATACGTCGCGACGTGGTCTGGGTTCGCATATGTGTCGTTCGTAACTGACGTGTACTCGCGTCGGATCGTGGGCTGGAACGTAGCTGCGACGCTGAAGGCTGAAGTGTTGCCGTTACAAGCCCTCGAGATGGCGGCATGGCAGGCCGGCGGCAATCTTGAGGGGCTCGTGCATCACAGCGATCACGGCTCGAACTACATGTCGATGGTCTACACGAACCGGGTCGCTGAGCTCGGCGCGATCCCGTCGACCGGGACCGTTGGTGATAGCTACGACAATTCGATGGCTGAAGCAGTGAACGCGCTCTACAAGGCTGAACTTATCCGGCAGCAAGGACCCTGGAGAACGGTCGAGCAGGTTGAATTCGCCACGTTGAAGTACGTGTGGTGGTGGAACAACGAACGCTTGCATGGGGAACTCGATATGCGCACCCCGGCAGAAGTGGAAGCGGCGTACTACGCTGACACTGAACCGGTGCCGGAACTCATCCGGTAACGGACAAACCGGTCGGAACTAAACCCAGGCCAAATCAGTCTGACTGATCGCGGTCGGATCGAAGTGGGCTTGCGGGCCGATCTGGTGGTGCTTGATGAGCATCCCTTTGAATTTGAGGAGTTCGGCTCGCGGGTCGTTCGAGTGTTCCAGGCTGGGGCGCAAAAGTTCGTGCACTCCGCACTAGCCTGATGAGCGCGGGGTGGCCGCGGTCATGTTGCCGCGGCCACCACGTGCCGGGTGTTGAGACGGCCTGATCGCTACGCGCGCTGCGGTGGGCGCGTACCGGGATCGCTTGCGGCGGCCGGTTCTGAAATATGGCCGTGGTCGAGGTGGAGGACAATCCCAGCTTCGGCTGGCACACGGCGACCGACGGGCGGTTCGAATGCGGTCATCCCCGGATAGGGCGCGTGAACGATGGCGACCTGACGAGGGTCCAACAACTCGGTCATGAGCGCGATGTGTCCGGGCGTGGCATGGGCGAAATGGACGTGCCGTGTTGATTGCGTGTAGCTGATCCCGACCGTGTCGAGCACACGCTGCAAGCGGGTGTGTTCTGGGCTGCCCGGGCCGAGGGGGAGCCCGCCGACATGCAGATAGCTTCCACCCGCTCCCGCGAAGGCAAGCAGCTCGGCCGTCTCCGGGTACCCGAATTGCACGAGCCAGTGGCTGGGATCTGCCGCGACCTCGGCGGCGTCAACGGTCGTTGCCCGGCTGAGCAGTTCGGCAATCACCCCCGGTGTGGCCTCCGCCGTTTGGTATCCCTCTCTCCCCAGATAGACGGGAAAGAGTTCTCCTGTGAGCCGTTCGAGTATCAGGGCGACATCTGCTTGCACCGCGACGTTTCTGCCAGCTTCGCGGGCGAGGGCGAGCACGTTTTGCAGTGGAGAGAAGTCTCGATTGTAGATATTGAGAATAACGATGCCCGGCTGGGCAAGGATTCTCGAAAACTCCGCGTCGACGCCCTCTTCTGTGGCGAGCCCATCTGGCATGACGGTGCTCCCTGGTGGTGCGGGCTGCGGCGAGGGGTCCACCGGTAGTGCCGAGCCGAGGCTTGTGCCTTCGGTAATGAGCAGGTCGATGCCAGCGGCTTTGGCGCTCGCGAGTTCGCCGAGCACGCGAGTGCGTCCCTTCCCGTGCAGTCGCCAATCACCTGTCCAAAACAGGCGTCCATCGGGGGACGCGATCTCGTAGCCCACTGAACCCCAGGCCGGATGATCCGAATATCTGGCCGTGATTTCGAACGGACCAAAAGTAAAGGCCTCACCAAGAGCCACCCCGGTAACGTTCCGCGGCAGATCGAACTCGCCGAGATCGTGCAGGGTGCGGATCAGTGTCGCAGCATCTTCGCTCATCACGACCGGCACCTGCGGATCAATCAGCCCGATTGCGCCAATGTGATCCTCGTGCGGATGTGAGATGAGCACCATTGTCGGATCCGCTTCGGCATGTGCGCCCGCGACCCCGGCAGTACCCCGAAGCCTCTCCTCGCTGAATACTCCATCGATGCGTGGGAGCAATCCAAGTGCGAGGAGATCCGCGAGGTAATGCGGTCCGCCGGGGCGAATCGTGCCGTCAAACACGTGACGCGGAAGGTCAAAAACATACCCAAAGTCGAAGACAAGACGGTGCTTGCCGTGACTCACCTCAATAATCGTTCCGCCTGAGGTGCTCACGCCCGCATAGAACCTGATCGCTGTCGTCATCGCTGTCCTTTCAAAAAATGTGGTGATCTGCACGCCGCAGCGCGCCAGTTCTCGGGCGACCCAAGTAGGTCATCCCTTGAGTCCGCCCCGCGCGACACCCTGAATGATCTGGTTTGAGGCAAACACAAACAAGAGCAGCATCGGCAGCACGGCAAGCGTCGAAGCAGCCATCAGCAGTTCGTACCGCACACCTCCATCGGTAATGAAGGCAAAGAGGCCGAGCGGAAGCGTCCGGTTCTCTGGCGAATTGACCACCAGCAGCGGCCAGAGAAACGCATTCCAAGAGGTGATCACATTGAGGAGCGAGGTGGTGATGATCGTCGAACTGCTCATCGGCACCAACACTGTCCAGAGGTATTGCCAGTTGCTCGCGCCGTCAATTCGAGCCGACCAATACACCCCTTCAGGAATCGAGCGGAAGGTGTTCCGAACGATAAAGGTGTAGAAGATGCTCACCAGAAACGGCAGCACCAGCCCAGGCATCGTATCGATCAATTTGAGTCCGCTGATTGTCGAATAGTTCGTAATAATCAAGAGTTCAAACGGCACCACCATTGTTGCGACAAGGATCGCGAACACCGTATCGCTTCCACGGAAGCGGAGCACGGAAAAAGCAAAGGCGGCCAAGATCGAGGTCACCTGGGTGAGCGCAACCGAGACGAGGGCGATACCGACCGAGTTGAGGAGGTAGCGCCCGAAGGGAACGATCTCGAAGACTCTGAAGAAATTGTCGAGCGTAGCGTGCTCGGGCCAGAACGTGGGAGGTAATTGCGCAATTTCCGCGGGAGTCTTGAGCGCCGACAGCAGCATCCACCCGAAGGGAAACACCATCAGCAGTGCCCCGACCGTGAGCAGTACATAGAGCACCGCAGCCTTCGTGATCTTCCGTGCAAGGATCGCGTTGTTCATGCTCGCGCCCCTTTTCCGCGCTGCAGGCGCAACTGAATGAGTGCCGCAGCGAGCACCACGAGCGAGAACATGACGGCGGCAGCGCTCGCCGTCGCGACGTCGAAGCGGTTGTAGAAAGTGTCGTAAATGTAGAAGACCACTGTGTAGAGCGACCCGGCGACACCGGGTTTTCCGTTGAAGAGGGGGAAGAGCTGATCGAACACCAATGTGCAAGTGATGAGGTTCAAGATGAGCACGAGACCAATCGTGGGTCGCAGGAGCGGGAGGGTGATCGTCGTGAAGATAGCCCAGGGGTTCGCGCCATCGACTCTGGCGGCTTGCGTGTAGCGCGCGTCAAGGTTCTGGAGTCCCACGAGGAGCAGGATGGTCGTGAGGGGGAGCAGTCCCCAAGTGCCAAAGACGGCGAGCACGAGCATTCCCCAAGCGGGGTCGCCCAACCAATCAATGGGCGCCACGCCTAGCTGCCCCAGTAGCTGGTTCAAGATGCCGTTTCGCGCCTCGAAGATCCAACGCCAGGAGAACCCGATTGCGGTTGTTGAGGTGACTAGGGGAAAGAAATACAAGATCTGAAAGAGGCGACGTCCACGGATGGGGCGATTGAGAAGCAGCGCGAACAGCATGCCGAGAATGAGACTCGCCGGGAGCGCAATCACCACATAAACCGCAGTGTTTCGCAGTGCCGAAAGGAACTTCGGATCCTGCAGTGCGGTCAGATAAGAACTCACGCCGATTCCGGCAGTCTCGCCAGTGAGAAACTGGTAGCCCTCTTGAAATGAAATCCACACCACGTTCAGGATCGGCCAGATCGTGAAGACGGCCATCCCAAGAAGCAGGGGAGCCAGATAGAGAAGTGCTGATCCGCGAGAGCGCCGCTTGGGTGCAGCCCGCTTCGCTGCGCTCATCCTCTGCGCGCTTCCGTCGTCGGATCGAAGTAGAACACGGTTGCCGCGTCAACGGAGAAAGGCACAAGCTCTCCCACTTGATGCGCACTGTCTTGTCCTGCGCGGGCGCGCAGCATGGTGCCGTCTTCGAGCCGGAGCTCATAGAGGTAGCCCTGTCGGCTCGCTATTGCGGCGGCAATCGTGGCCATCGTGTGCTGAGGCGTGCGTGCTGAGTCGAGCGGATCAGCGGTCGAATCGTGTTCGATGCTGGCCTCGGCCCCGATGGATACCGAGTCGGCGCGAACCGCGAGCGTGAGGGGTGCCCGTTCGCCGCGCAGCGTTGCCGGTGCCGTGAGCGGCAGGAATGCGCCACTGACAAGGTGCACCGTGGCGTCCTCTGCGATGCGCACGGGAAGTTGGGTTGCTGGCGGCTCCCCAATGAAGTCAACGACAAATAGGCTTTGTGGCTGTGCGTAGGTGGCGATGGGGCTTGAGACTTGCTCGACGTGCCCCGCGCGCATGACGACGACCTGATCCGAGATGCTCAGCGCATCTTCTTGGTCGTGGGTGACGAGTACCATGGTGACCCCGGATTCGCTTTGAATTCTGCGGATCTCTTCGCGCATCTCGCCGCGCAGGCGGGCATCGAGGTTGCTCAGCGGTTCATCCATCAGCACGACTCCGGGGCGTTTCGCAAGGGCGCGCGCGATTGCGACGCGCTGCTGCTGCCCGCCCGAGAGTTCACCCGGTCGGTGGTCGAGGAGTTCTGTCACTCGCACCAGCGCGGCAAGCTCAGCGACTCGATCGCTTCGCTCCGGTTTTCCCATCCCGCGAATGAAGCGCAGCGGGTAGCCGATGTTCTGTGCCACGGTGAGGTGAGGGTAGAGCGCATAGTTTTGAAAGACGAAACCGAGGTTGCGCTTTTCCGGGGGGAGCGAAGTGACATCCTTCCCTCCGTAGCGGACCGTGCCTGTGGTGGGCTCGAGGATGCCGGCGATGATGTTGAGCATCGTGCTCTTGCCGCAGCCACTGGGGCCGAGGATCGAAGTGAGCTGTCCCGAAGGAAAGGTGAGGTCGATGTCTTGCAGTGCCTGCCGGGTGCCGAAGGTTTGGCTCAGGGAAGTGACAGTAATTTCCACGTGACTGAATCTCCTTTGTGGCGGGCGAGGCGCCCGCCACCGGTGTGAGGTGAGTAGATCCTGGAGTGGCTTACTTCAGGAACGCATTCGAGGCGCGAGCAGCCTCGGCCAATGCGTCTTTCGTGGATGCTTGCCCGGTGATGGCCTGCTCGATTGCGGTGGCGAGTTCGGCCTGTGCCGCGCTCACTCCTGGTGCGGCGTTTGAGACGGCGACGTAGGGCAGTTGTGCTGAGAGGGCGGCGATTGCGGCGTTCTCTGTCACGAATGATTGGAATGCAGGTTCTGCTTGTGCGGCGGCAGACGCGGGTACGGCGCCGAGGGCGATGTCCCAACTGCTGAGCTGGCTGGGTGAGGTGAAGAATGTGATGAATTCAAACGCGGCGGCTTCGCGGCGGTCGTCACTTGCGAAGAGCAGGTAGTCGCCGCCCCATTCTGGTGCCCATTTGACGGGGCCTTCCTGGGGGAGTGGCGCGACTCCAACTTCAAATTTTCCATCGACCGCCATTTCCACGAAGGGGTATCCGGCACTCGCGCCGATATATGAGCTCACCGCACCGGCTCCGAATGGGTTGGAGAAGTACTGGTCTCCTCCTACGAGGCGGAAGACTCCCTCGTTTACGAGCCCGCCGACCCAGTCAATGGCGCGTGCGTATTCTGGACTGTCGAATGTGGCTTCGCTGCCGTCTTCGTTCACGAAGTCTTGGCCCTGCTGGTTTGCGATGGTGAGAATGCCATAGCTCAGGTCGTCAAATCCGAAGGCAGGTGCGCCAGTGTGTTCGGTGAGTGTGCGGCTCACTGTTTCAAGTTCGCTCCAGGTGGTGGGGGCTTCGAGTCCGAGCTCGTCAAACATGGTCTTGTTGTAGTAGTAGACGGGGCCGGTGGAGTGAAGGGGGTAGAGGTATTGCGCGCCGTCGCCCCACTGGGTGACACCTGCTTGCCTTCCTGCCACGATGTCTTCGGAATAGTTCGGTACGCCGTTCTCTGGGTCGGCAATGAGGGGTGCGAGGTCTGCGACTAGGCCAGCGTCAATGTACTGCGTGGCGATTGAGGGGCTGCTCACGATAATGTCTGGGCCATTCCCATTGCGAACAGCCTGCATGACTTTGGAGTCGAAATCTGAGAAGGGCTGAGGGTGCGCGGTGACTTTCACCTTGTCTTGGGACTCGTTGAAGGCGGTCACGATCTCTTCGTATGCGGTGGCGTGTGCATCGGAGTAGGTGTGCCAGACTGTGACGGCGACGGGGGAGTCGTTGTCTTCGGCTGGTGCCGAGCAGGCAGCGAGGGCGAGGCAGCTGGTGGCCGCGACGGCAACCAGCGCACTGCGTCGAAAGAATGATGGGCGGGACATGTGCATCTCCTTGTATATATGAACGAATTTGGCTCGTTCGTAGACGTGTAGCCTCGGCCGATCACGCAGAGCTTTGGCGACGATGACAACGCTAGGTACGCAAAAAGAATAGCTTATGAACAGCAGGTTTGGACAAGATGTCAATTCTGTTTAATGTTTGGAAAACTTAAAGTCCAAGGCATACAGTGGCTAGCGTGATCAAAAGTCTGTCTCTCTCACCCGAAATTGCTTCCCCCTCGGCCCCCGTTTCCGTGCTCTTTGACTTCGACGGAACGGTCTGCCTTGGCGAGGGTCCCGTGCTCGAATTTGCCCAGCTGCTCGACCAAAGACTTCCGGGGCATGGATTCACCCGGCACGTCCGCGAATTCATACAACACCCGCAGGCGCCCGGACCGTTTCAGCACTGTGACGACCCCTACGACATCATTTCGATCATCAGCACCGATGCCGGATTCCCCGCATCACTGACAAACGCCGCGTACGCCGATTCTCGGGAGAACGCCGCGCATTCGGCGATCCGCACGCCCGAGCGATTCGCAGAGTTCGTGCGAAGCATTCCCGCGAACTGTGTGCTCGCCACCAACTCACCCGCGCAAGAATTCGATCAATTTCTGCACCAGCTCGGACTCGTCGGTGCATTCTCCTCAATCGTCACCTCTGCCGGGAAGCCTGCCGGAATGCACAGCATCATTCCCGAGCTCCTTGCGCACGGGCCGGTCCTGAGCGTCGGGGATAAATGGATCAACGATCTGGCTCCCGCCCAATTCCTCGGCGCCGACACCGCACTTGTAGACACCTACGATCGCCAGAAAGATAGGGGGCGTGCAACGCTTCGAGCCCGGAACCTCGAATCGTTGTACGAGCACATTCATTCCTGGTGCACGAGCGCCGTCCCCCAGGCGACTCTCACACCACACGCAACGAAAGGCTCACATGTCTCGCACTGAGTTCACCCTTCATCACGGCAGCGACACGATCGGTGGCATGATCGCCGAAGTCAGGCATGGCACCCATCGCGTGATCTTCGAGATGGGTGCTGCGTATGATCCTCGCACCGACCCCTACAGCGCAGGCATCCAGCAGCGAAATGCTTCGTGGCTGAAAGACGCCCTGCGACTTGGAATGGTGCCGCCCATTGACGGAATCTTTCCGGCAGCCGCGATTGAGGGGATCGATGGCCTCATCTCGGCTGAGGAGAGTGAACTCGAAACCATCGTGTTCATTACTCACCTTCACCTGGACCACATGGCGTTCATGGGAGCGGTGCATCCGGATATTCCCGTGTACCTCAGCCAAAACGCCCAGACGATTGAGCGCGCACTTGAAGACACGGGCGACGGGGTCCCTACATTCCGGGATCACTACACGGCATTCACCCCTGGCGAAGCGATCCGTTTCGGTGAGATCGAGCTGCTTCCACTGCTCTCATACGACCTTGCCTATGGGCACTCCTCATGCCTGATTACTACACCGGACGGGAGCGTGCACTGGACAGGTGATCTCGTGATGCACCGGCCAGAAGAATTGCCGCACCGCCTTAAAGAGATCGAGCTGTTGCGAGAGCGATCCATTGATGTGCTCATCTGCGATTGTTGCGAATTTATGCATGCCGACCTCGTGGACGAGTTTAGAAACGAAGACGGAACCCTCCGCGCGACACTCGATCTGCCAGCCGGATGGAAGAGCGAAGCGCAGATGGAACGTGACCGGGAAAACTGGCTGCTTGGTGCGACCGGACTGGTAGCGTTCAACTTCTACCAGCGCGAAATGGCGATGGCGGAACTGCTCCAAGAGCTTGCCTCCCGATACGGCAGAACGCTGGTGTTCGAACCCGATGCTGCCTGGATCGTGCACCGGTATTTTGATATTGCGCCAACGGTCTACGTGCCCGACAGCACCCGGTACGCCGCCGAGCCGAAGGACCCCTGGTTCATCGAACTCATGGACAACTGCACAGAAGTAACGCGGGAAGAGATCGAGGCTGCGCCGAGCCAATACCTCTTGCAAGTGAGCTACCCGAACATCCTGGAGCTCTTCGACCTACCCTCAGCAGGCGGGAGGTTTTTGCAAATCTTTGGGATCCCAATTGGGGACTTTGATCCCGCGTGGAGCCACCTCGTGCGCGTGGTCGAGCAAGCAGGGTTCGAGTTTGTTGACATCGGTCACGACATGCCTGCCGGGCACTCCTCGCCAGGCGCGGTCCAGTACTACGTCGAAGGCGTCGCACCGAACATCCTGATCCCGGCCCACTCCTTCAACCCAGAACGGCTCGAAGCTCCGGCGGGCATGACCCGACTGATTCCGGAGCACGGACAAAGATTCGTGCTGAAAGACGGTCAATTGACCCCGATCGAGTCATAAGCGCGCAGGCACCGCGCGGGCAACTCTCTAGTCAACCAAGTTCGAACCGATGACCGGAATGAGTCGCCCGCGCCGTCGCGCAACCTCATCCTCACCGAGTTCACGCAGAATGAGGGCGATCAGCGCTTCGGCCAAGGCGACATGCGCCAAACGCGAGGTGTGCTCCAGCTCGTTGCGAAATGACTCACGCTGCGGGACTGCGATGAGCGTAGAGTGTGCGATGGCCGCGAGCGGAGAACGCGGGAACGAGCAGAGCGCAATCACTGTGGCTCCCGCGTTCCGGGCAATTTCTGCCACGCGGAGAGTCGCCTCGTTCTGTCCGCTCGCACTCACCACAAAGCAGACATCTTCGGCAGTCAGCTGTGCTGCGGTGAATTGCTGAGCGACGTAATCAGCAACAAACTCCCCAGCTAATCCCATCGCAGCGAGTCGCATCGAAAAATCCATGGTGACCGCGGTGGAAAACCCATTCGCCGTGCACACAATCCGGCGGGCACCCACGAGGCTTGCCACCACGGCATCAAGCTGTTCGTCGGTAAGAGCTGAGGCAATCATCTTCGCTGCCAGACCGAATTCGTTCATGCGGGCCTGCACGAAGCCGTGCGAACCAGCAACCGGTGTGGCAGCCGAGTCGTCGCGCGAGACATACTCACGAGCAAGCGCAACGCGAAGTTGAGCGTATCCGGCGTATCCGAGCGTTTGGCAGGTGCGAATCACGGTGGATCGGGCGACTCCGACGGCGTCCGCGAGATCCTGTGCCTTTGACTCGGGAACGACCTCCGGTCGCTTCTTTATGAACTCTACGACCGTGATCTCGCTGGGCAGCATCGAAGGCAGCACAAGGTCCACTCGTGTCGCAAAAGGAACCTCTGGAGAGAACATCACCGCATTACCAACTTTGTTGCCTGCCCGACCACAGATCAGTCGGATTCACTAACGGTAGCGCATGCAATTGAACTGAAGAGTGAACAGAATTTGACAAGATAGACACCATGCACCCTTCAGGTCCCACCCCCTCGTCGCAGGCTTCACCGCGACTCGCCCTGCTGATTGATTCAGACAACGTCAGCGCAGCGCATCTTGATAACGTGCTCGCTGAACTTGCGAGCTACGGCACCGTCTCGGTTCGACGAATGTATGGAGACTGGACCTCTGATCGGCTCAGGGGATGGAAAGACGCGGCAAATGAGCACTCGGTGCAACCGGTGCAGCAATTTGCCTACACCACGGGAAAGAACGCCACAGATAGTGCTCTCATCATTGATGCAATGGACCTCTTGCATCAGGGGGCGCTTGACGGCTTCGCCATCGTCTCATCAGATAGTGATTTCACGAGGCTGGCTTCTCGACTGAGGGAATCCGGCGCGTGGGTGATCGGATTTGGTGAACGAAAGACTCCAAAACCCTTTGTCAATGCCTGTGACACCTTCCGGTACCTGGATGTTCTGCAGGTGGAACAGCTCGGCCAGGAGCACAGCAAGGGTAGCCCAGGCCTTGGCAACGATCAGGAGGCGACCATCGCTGAGGCTCCGGTGCGCGCCACGCAGCAGGAACTGCGTCAAGACACGAGGCTGATGAACCTGCTCCGAGCGGGTGTCACCTCAGGGGCCGATGATGAGGGGTGGGCGCATCTCTCCGGGGTCGGAGCAACTATGCAAAAGCAGTCTCCTGATTTTGACCCTCGAAATTGGGGCTACGCAAAACTTGGCGACTTGATCAAAGCTGTGGGGCTTTTTGAGGTGGATCGGATCACCGAGCCGAACGGCAACACGAATCTCCGAGTGAAGATCCTCGAGAAGAAAAACTAGCTCGAAATCATCTCCAAACGCGGATGCTTTCGGGGGTGATGATGCCGCAGAGGGACAGAACGCGAAAGCGATCGTTCGCAACGCGAAAGAGGCCGCTTTTCCCGGGTGGACGGCGGGCCGCGCCTCCTAAACTGCCCGCATGACTCGAATCCGAAAGACTCTGAAATTTGGTATTGGAGCGGTACTCGCAAGTGCGGTGATCGCCGGAAGTTTGGTCTCAGGCGAGCCAACACCGGCAAGTGCTGCGGTTGAGCCGACCCATACCTGGACCTTCACGAACCCAAGTGGTGCCAACTGGATCGTGCCCGCAGGCGTGGAGCAAGTGTGGGTGGGCATTCACGGCGGAACCGGTGGGTTCGGCTCAAGCTTCCCGCAGTGCAGGACTGGGAGCAGCGGCAATCAGTTCTCTGTCTTGCTTGACGTGCAGGCAGGAGACACGATCACGACCTTCGCGGGCCAGAGCGCCTGGGGAAAAGGTGACCAGCGTATGGGCGGGAAGGGCTTCCTTGATGGCGGCGATGGCGGCACGAAGAGTCTGACTTCTTCGCCCGGTGGCGGTGGCGGCGGAGCCGGTGCGGTCAAACTCAACGGTGAGCTTATTGCTGTCGCCGGTGGCGGCGGAGGTTGCGGCGGAGACAGCGGCTACTACCCCAATACGCGCGGCGGCTTCGACTCGCGCGGCGGTGGTGAGGGAGGATTCCCATCGAATCTCAACTTCGGTGACGGAAAAGACGGTGAGGGGAAGCATCCGGGAAGGGGCGGATCTGCAGGAAAAGATGACCCCTCATTTGTCGGCTACCACAAGCCCGGGATCAAGGGCAGCAATGCTGGCGTTGGCTCCTCAGGCGGGGGCGGCGGCGGTGGCGGCGCTGGCTACCCTTCGAGCGGTGACAGCGGTGGAGCAGGCCGAAAGTTCGCTGGCTTCAACGGAGGCGGTGGCGGTGGTGCCGGTCTGAGCTGGGTCAAGGCCGGCATCGTCAAGGAAACTTTCACGCAGCCAGAAGACTCGCACTACGAGGTGTCGATTCCTGCGGCCAAAACTGGCGAGTCGAAGATCACTATTCCGCTCACCACAGCGACAAAGATCTCTGGCCCGCAGACCGTGAAGAGCGATGAATCTGTGAACATCCGGGTGCAAACCGGAGCTTGGGGACAAGCGACGAGCATGCTTGATGGATCGTTCAAATTGCTGGTAGACGGAGTTGAAGTTCCCGCGTCCAATCCTGGTGAGCCGTTGAATACTCGCTACAAAACTACGGGCGATTACACTGTTACGCTGCCGCCGCTGAGCACAGGCACACACACGGTCACCGCCGAATTCGCTCCCACCTCTGATCAGGCGTACTGGAACTCTCAGGGATACCTGTCCTCGGACTCAATGTCGATCACGGTGAGTGATCCAGACGTGATTCCTGACGACGATGACAAGGCAGACACCAAGATTGACCTCACCCTTCCCCAGGGCAAGAGCTATGGCGATTCAGGAGAGATCGGTATTGAGCTTGCACTTGACGGCACCGGAGGCACTTCGCTTGGTGTTGAAGGAGTGCTGTCACTCGCACTCGACGGCGTAGACATTTACGCGGAAACGATGACTGCGGGCGTTCCCTCGTTCAGCAAGACTGTTCCCCTCCCAGCGACCCTCGCAGCAGGGGAGCACCGCGTCTCAGCAGCATTCACCGGCTCTTCCATTGCAGACGGATCGACAACGGGGACCCTGCGCTTCACCCTCGCTCAGGCAGCGACGGCGACGACCCTCCTTCCGCCGGCGCCAGTCACATCGGGCACTCCGGTGAGCGTGACGGCAGAGGTGGCGTCACCTGTTTCCGGTTTGACCGGCACTGTGGCACTGCTCGCGGATGATCTGGTCTTGACGGAAGGCGCGCTACAGCAGGATGGAACCGTGGCGTTTCCGGCGGTCCGCATTCCCGCGGGAACCAGCTCGCTTTCTGCGAGATTCCTTGGCGATAGCGACGGGAATTTCAGCATCTCTCAGTCCGATCCGGCCGCATACCAGCCACTTGACGCAGACACCCGCACCACACTCGAACTCTCAGCCTCTGAAGTGAAGTTCGGGCAGCCGGTGACCCTGACCGGCACGGTGATGAACCTGAGCGACGATGATGATCCGCTGGGAGAGGTTGAGGTGCTTTCAAACGGTCAGGTGGTGGAGACGATTCCTATAGGACTGGATATCGACCCGGACACGAGCAATGCCAAGTCCGTCTTTGAGATGGACATTGCCCACCTCGCCCCTGGGAGCTACAACTTGCACGCGAGGTTTGTACCCTCGCCGGGCTTCTCTGCCTCGTCAACCGCAACTCCGCAGACGCTTCGGGTGCTGGGGATCGGCACCAAGCTGACCGCGCAAGCGACCACCGGCACGGCGCAGCGTGCGGCGACGGCGACCGTCGAAGCCCGTGACGCCGACGGGGGCAAGCTTGTTGACGGTGTCGTCGAAGCATTCGTGCCCGCCGACACGCGAGTCGGTGCAGCTGTTGCTGCTGCGAACCCGACAGCGACCGATCTGCCCGCAGCACCTGCCGGGATGCGTCCTGTGGGTCAGCCGACGGCTGTTGACGCCGGAGTGGGAACTGTTGAGCTCACGGGCCTCCCCGCGGGCACTCACGAAGTGACACTCCGATTTACTCCGCATGATGAGGGGCACCTGGAGTCATCGGCGCTCGTGAAGGTTGAGGTGACTGCTCCACACGGCGGCAACGACGGGGCGACTCGCCCAGACACGCTCAGCCGTACGGGTAGTGACTCGACACCACTTGGGCTGCTTGCCGCAGCGCTGCTTCTCGTTGGATCGGTCAGCGGCATCATCGCCGTGCGCCGTCGACAGCGGAGCGCGCAAGACTAGCGGGCGCGAGTCAGCGTGAGGGTGTGGCCCTGGTCAGGAATTCTGGCCGGGGCCACACCCGTATCGAGCGCTGAATATGGGCAGATCCTTGAGCGCGGAGTGTGAGCGGATCTTGCGGCGGGGTGGGTTCGTTCACCGTTGAGACATGTAGCTCGACGAGCATGAGGGAATGGAAACACTCTGCGACCGGCACGGTCATTTTGACCGATCACGCCGGGCTGGTGCGCGGCGAGGATGCGCAGCAGCGTGCTCTGATCCATGTCGAGCAGGCGGGGGAGGTGCGTTGGCTCGCCGCATCACAATCGGGTCTCCGTCTCGCTGAAGGTGATGAGGTGCAGCTCAGCTGGGCGTCGAAGCGGCCAGAGAGCTGCTACGTGCGTGGGGTGTTGGCACACCGATAGCCCTCGGAGCGGGACTGCTTGATGCGCCGAGAATTCCGCTCTGAGAGAGTGGGCTGATCACCGATCGAATCTGGGTTTCGAGCGGACCGCGGGTTGACCAGGCCGCATGGAGCGGGACGGCGAGGTGCTGCTGCTGTGCAGTCACAGGCACTGATCGCATGCCGAAAATTGCGGGTTCCCCACTCAAGAGACAGAACCCACCATGTTGTGCGGTGAAGGCTTTTGCAACTTCTGGGAAGCAGAATGCTCGAGCGACATTGAGGCCTATGCCCTGGAAAAGAGCGGCTTGCTCAAGCACGCTTCGAATGCCTTGGTAGTGCTCCACCGCATAGAGCGGATCATCTTGCAGCATCTGGATGTCCAGGGTGCTGACATCTCCGTTGAGCACAGCAAGGAGCCGTTCTCTTGCCTGTGCTGATGCGGGTTCCCAGTCTGGGGCAAAGTGCAGAGTCACGGAGATCGTTCCAATGGGTCTGCTGCACGTTTAGGTGACATTCGACATGGCTAGCTTTTTGCTGGCCTGGAAGGATGTCATTATGCCCTAACCATCTCCTCAGGAGTTCCGCGACGATGTGGTCCTTATCGCGCAGCAGCGTGATCCGCAAGTCACGCTCGCGCAGATCGCAAAGGACTGTGGTATCCACGTTGGCACTCTTGATAAATGGATGCGTCAGGCTCTTATCGGCGGCGGGGAGCGGCTTGGTGTGACCCGCTCTGATAACGAAGAACTACGTGAACTCCGTAAACGGAACCGGCTCCTCGAGCAAGAGAACGAGGTCCTCTGTCGCGCAGCCGCAATGCCATCCATGCTGCTCATCTGGAAGACCCGGAGTTCGGGCGCCGCTTCCTTGCCGACGAGGCCCGGCATGCAGGCGAATCGATGTGCGACCGGACGGCGTGGCGCATCTGCCGTGACAACGGCTGGTGGAGCGTGTTCGGGAGGAAGAAATCCCGCGGCAAAGGGACCCTGCCGGGAGAACCTGTGCACGACGATCTCGTGCAGCGCGATTTCGCTGCGACCGCTCCGAACAAGTTATGGCTTTCGGACATTACGGAGCACTGGATAAGCGAGGGGAAGCTGTATCTTTGCGCGGTGAAGGACGTATTCTCGAACCGGATCGTTGGGTACGCGATCGGTTCGCGGATGAAGTTATTGCTCGCGGTCAGAGCGCTGAACAATGCGGTGACGCGGCGCGGAAACGTCGCCGGTTGCGTGTTCCACACCGACAGAGGATCGCAATTTCGAAGCCGGAAGCTCCGCCGCGCTCTCGACCAGTACGACATGGTCGGGTCAATGGGACGGGTCGGCGCTGCCGGTGATAACGCCGCGATGGAATCGTTCTTCAGTTTGCTGCAGAAGAACGTTCTCAATCACCGCACCTGGGCAACGCGTGACGAGTTCCGGCTTGCGATCGTGACCTGGATTGAGCGCACGTATCATCGGCGACGACGACAACTTCGTCTTGGCAGGTTGACCTCTGTTGAGTACGAGGCCATCATGAACGAGCAGGTCGCACTCGCTGCCTGACCAAACTGTCACCTACACGTACAGCAGACCCGGTGGGTGTGCCGCCCGACCGTCGGGGTGGCACACCCCCCCATTCCTCAACAGGGAGGCTCATCGACCGTGATGAGATCCCCTACTAGCTCCACAATTTCTGGCACCAAGCCAGAGCCCGGAGCCCAAATGTTTTGATTCATTGTGTTCTCCTCTCCGTGAGCCCCATCTTGAATGGGTAGTGCATGTAGCAACGCGTGACGGACCAACGACATTCCCGCGATCAAGCGTGCAGTTCCTCCGGGCGCCGATCTTCAGCTCATATCGAGGTTGGCGCAAGCAATGCGTACCTTGTTCGCTACTTCTTTCACCACTCAAGGGAGAGAAGTATGAATCTGGCAGAAACCCCCGCGGCCCCCGAACTCGAGTTCGCTTTTCGCATTATCGCGAAGGTCGATTCCGGTCTGGCGATCCAACGTCGCCCCGGCGAATCGCTTGAGATCATTCCGATCACCGGGGGATCGGTAGCGGGGTGCATCGAGGCAGAAGTCATGCCGGGCGGTGCCGATTGGTGCCTCTACCGAAGCGACTCATCTCTCGAAGTCGAAGCCCGCTACTGGTTTCGAACCAGCGAGGGCGAGATCGCCGACGTCGTGAACCTGGGCAGAATTTCACCCCCAGATGAGCGGCATCCAGACCAGCTCTTCATAACGACGCCGCAGTTTCGCACCGTCTCGCCACGCCTGCAGTGGCTGACTCAGAAAGTGTTCGTGGGGCGCGCAGAGTCGTTTGACACGCACACGACAATCGACGTGTTCGAGGTCATTGCCTAGCTGTTGTGTCTGGGGCGAACCTCTTAGGTCGCGCTGTTGCTTTGATGGTTTGCTGCCTAGGCTCGCGCAGGTACCGCAGCTCGGCTATGAGCATGCCAATTAATGTGGTTTGAGCAGCAACGCTCTCTCTTGACTGAGAGGTTGAACGGGCGAAATTTTCATCCTGAATGGGCCCTGCGAGGGCAGAATCTTCCCCCGAAATTACCCCCGGGCAGGGCGCGTTCCGCCACTACGCTAGGTCTGGGCTCCGAGGCCCCCACCCCTTTGGGCTGCTTCCGGTACCCGGAGGGCCCCTATGTTCACTTCCTGGAGCGTGCGTAGGGGCTCTCGCCTTGCTCATACGGTAGAGCAGAGTTGAACCCGAGAAAAGGGTCAGTTTTATCGATGCGCGAATTGCACATTTCTTGCGCAATTTGAATCGGATCGCGACAGGCTCTCAACCGGAAATCGGCATCACAGCGGCCCGCGGTCGAGCGGGCTCACCCCGTTGGCCGAATCAGCCGGATCCCGCAGCTCGTCTGTAGTGCGCATGTGCTCAGGCTCGCGAACTAGCGCATGGCGATCGGCGTATCTTGCGACGAACAGATCGATGATCGTCAACAACGCAGCGATACCCACGGCGATGTACACCACCTGAGAACCAACCGATCCCTCACCGAACATCGCGTCGACCAGGTTGTATTGAAAGACCCCGATGAGCTCTGCACCATACTGGGTTTATGGGTACACATGTGCGGCACATGGCAGAAGGTTTCTCGAAGAGGATCAGCCTCGCGCCGGTTGCAGACTGCTCCGATGCGGCTGAGCGCCCATGACCACCCTCTACGTCGGAACGGGCCCGAATCGCATTTCGATTGCCGCGGCGCTGGCGCAGGCCGTTCAGGGTGACGTGATCTCCTTCGCACCCGGCGTGCACCAGGTGGGTTCGGTCATGCTGAACGCGCTGACTCTGGTGGGTGAGGGCAGTGCCGAAGCCACAACCCTGGTCGGCACGATCGTGCCCCAGGGCAGCTGCGCGCTCGCCGCACTGACCGTGAGCGCGCAACCACGTGGCAGTGCGATCGCGATGATGCGCGAGTCGAGCGCGTACCTCAGTGTGACCGACTGCCGCATCGCCGGTGATCCCACTGCGAGCACGATTACCGTGGGTGTCGACAGCGGCACCCTCGTGCTGAATCGGGTCGCCATCGCAGATGACGCAGATCTCACCACGGTGAGGGTGACAGCCGGTGCCCGGTTGCATGCCACCGCATCGAACCTCGGTGGTCTCGAAGTGCGAGGTGGTTCGGCCGATCTCGTCGGCTGCGCGGCGCACCTCGTGCTGGCCGGCGAAGGGGCCCAGGTGCGCGGCTACGGGTCGCTCGATCTGACCCCGGTGCCGGGAAAGCGGGCGCTTCGCGTGCTCAGTGGCGCGTCGCTCGAACTCGAGCGTGTTCGCCTCGTCGGGGGCGAGGTGTTTGAGGCTCAGGCAAATGCCGCCACCCTGCGAATCGCGCAGATCGAGTCGTCGGGAGGCGGGGTGCTCAGAGTGCTCGCCGAAGCCGACGCAGCAGTCTTCTGCGAGAGCCCCTACGTCGAGGTAGTGCAGTCAGCACCGCTGGTGCGCAAGGCTCCGCAGCGGCGGGCGGGAGACGGCCCGCAGCGGGTGCTCTGGCCCGCCCACCAGGGCAACAGCTTCGCGAGCGACATATTGCCTCGGATCAAACCGGGCGACACCCTTGTGCTCGAAGAGGGTCAGTATTCGTTCGAGAATGTTGACCGCGACCAGTATCAGTGCGAAGTGAACATCGATGGTGAGGGGCGGCGCGACCGCATTGTGCTGCGGGGAGGATTCGACGTTCCCTCGGGGGCAAACCTAACGATGACGAATTTCACGATCGAGCACCCGGTCACGAACAACGCCGTGTACGTCTCAGCCGGGGCAGACCTCTCGATGCACGGAATGATCGTGCGCAGCCACCCCGCCGCCGAGTTTCCGGCGCTGTTCGTTGAGGGTGCGCTGACGGCGACCGCCTGCGAGTTGCGTGCGAGCCCGACTGAGACGCGGGCGACCATCACCGTCATGGGCGAGGGGCGAGTCTCGGCGCTTTCCTGCGAGCTCGGGTGGTGCGACTTCGCGGCATCCTCTGTGGTTTCGCTCGAGAACTGCAGCGTCATCAGAATTGCTGCGCAGGGCCAGGCAAAGGTCGTTTCGGCGGGCGTCCTGGGGATCATGCCGAACTTGCGCAACCAGTGCTCCCTTACTGGGCGGGGCCAGGCGACACTAGATATGGATGTGCTCGACTTTCCCGCGGGCTCTGAGATCAATGTCGGCGAACAATCGTTGCTCAGCTTCACCTCGTTTGCTTCGGGTCGAACCCCCAAGATCACCCTTGAGGGTAGTGGGCAGGTGGTGCGCGGTCTCACGGGCAACCGAGAAGGGGCGAGGGGCGCCATGGTGACCTCGTCTCTGCCGACCCGGGCGGGTGCGCCCGCCGACCCCGGCTCAGACGGCGAAGACATCTCCGGCTTGCGTGACGATTCGCTTGCCGCGCTGAACCACCTCATCGGGCTTCGCAAGGTGAAAGAACAGGCTGCCCAGTTCGTGAAGAACGCGGTCATTAACCGCGAGCGAGCGGGGCTCGGCCTGAAATCGATGCCGCTGACACTGCACAGTCTCTTTCTCGGCAACCCGGGAACCGGCAAGACCACCGTGGCGCGCCTGCTCGGCAAGGCGCTCTACGCAGAGGGCGTCGTGTCGTCGGATGTCTTTGTCGAAGTGGGGCGACCCGACCTCGTCGGTCAATACATCGGCGACTCGGCAGTCATGACGGAGAAAGTGCTCGACAGCGCCAGAGGCGGCATTCTCTTCATCGACGAGGCCTACTCGTTGGCCCAAGCGCTCGAAGAAGACTACGGCCAAGAGGTGCTCGACACCATCATCGCGTACATGGAGAACCACCGCGACGACCTCATGATCATCTTCGCAGGCTACACCGACAAGATGCAGAAGCTGCTCGACATGAACGCGGGCCTCGAATCAAGGGCACCCAACCGCTTCGACTTCGAGGACTACACGGGCGAAGAGCTCGCCACCATCGGAGTGAAGTCGCTCACCGACACCGACTACGAGCTCGAAGACGAAGAGCTGTACCGGAGAATTCTCGGCCAGGGGTACCGGCAGAGTGCCGATCGCAGCAACGCGCGCTGGGTGCGCAACTTCAACCAGACCCTCATCGGGCATCAGGTCGATCGCCTGCACGAGCTTCGCACCCGCACCATCGCGGACTACCGGTTGATCGCAGACGACGACCTCTATGCGCTCGCCGGCGTAGACGCGCAGGCTGAGGGTGGGTCGTCGTCAGTGGCGCAATTGCTGGCCGAACTCGACAGCATGGTCGGCCTCGCCGAGGTGAAAGATTGGGTTGCAAAGCTCGTCAACCGGGTCAAAGCCGATCAACGACGAATTCAGGTCGACGCGAACATCTCGCGCCCGACCTATCACGTCACCTTCACGGGCAGCCCGGGAACGGGCAAGACCACGGTCGCTCGCATCATCGCTGAGCTCTTTCACGAGCTCGGAGTGCTCTCGAGGCCGACAGTGAAAGAGGTGAACCGCGCTGCGCTGGTCGGCGCCTTCCTGGGCCAGAGCGAACAGCGCACTACCCTCGCCCTCGACGAGGCGATGGGGGGAGTGCTCTTCATCGACGAGGCATACGACCTCTACCGCGGCGGCGACTCTTCGTCGGACTATGGTCAGGCGGTGATCGCAACGCTGCTGCCGCGCCTCGAGAACGATCGCGACAAGTTTGTCGCGATCCTCGCAGGGTACGCGGACGAGATGGAGACCCTCTTCACCTCGAACCCGGGACTGCGCTCTCGTGTACCGCACTCGGTGCACTTCGCTGACTACTCCGCTGAAGAGGTCGCTGAGATCACCGTGCGAATCATCGCGAAGTCTTGGGCGGTCGACACGGTGCGTCTCGCCGCCCTCGTCGCGGCCGCCTACCGCTCGCTCCCCGAAAGCGAGCAAGCGAACGGCCGCAGTGCCCGCATTTTCGCAGAGCAGCTCGAGGGCCTGCAGTCGGATCACATTGCCGTGAACAACGTGCCCGATACCGAGCTCGCCATCATTCCGCCGACAGTGCTCGATGCGTTTGCAAGCGCTCACGCCCTCAACGGAATCTGAGCCAAACGATCGTTCGGCCTTGGCGTTTCGGCGGCGGCCGAACGGCGCCTAAAGCGAGAGCGCCCCGACAAACACCAGTGCGAACACGAAGAGACCGAGGCCAAGCAGTGCACTGACCGAGCCGGTAATGATGCCGGTCATCGCAGAGGGGTCGGGTTTGCGGTGTCGCAGTGCAACGATTCCGAACACGACACCGACGAGACCGGCGACGACTCCGAGCCAGAGAAATACGGGCCCGGTCGAGGTGAAGAAGAACGCGATCAGGGTAGCAAGGCTGATGAGCCCCGCGATAAGCGAGGATCGCGAACTCCAATGGCGAGTCAATGCTGGGGAAGGGGGCAGGTCAGAAGGCTGGTTTGTCATCAAGATCCTTTTCGGTGCAAGCGTCTGGGCTGAGCATCAACGTAGCGCCGAAAGGGCCTGTGTGGGGGTGCAAAAGTGCCAAAACAGCGCCGCCAGCGTGGAATGTACGAAGTTTGCGTGATCTGGCCGAGTTCTCACCAGCGGGCGTCACATCGGCTTCAATAGGCTTGCGAACATCTGGTGAAGAAGTTTTGCCCAAGGGGGAGCATTGACCGAGGAATACCCGAGCCGCACACTTTCTGACGCACCGAGGGCTGATGATGGCTACTACGGTCCAGATAGCATTTCGTGGCGCGTGTTCTCTGATCCGGGATCGATGCTCGGCGCGAAGAACGCAGTGTTTCTGCAGATGCTCGAACCCTCGATGATGAAGCATTTTGAGCGTGTCTCAATGACGAGCGAGGGGCCCGAGCAGCTCGCAGCAAGGTTCGACCGCACCTCGGCCTACCTTCGCGACGCGATTTTTGCCGACAAAGCACACGCCGATGCGGCGGCCGCACACGTCGACCGGTTGCACGAGCGCGCCTCGTGGACCAACCCGGAGACGGGTGAGGTTGTGAGTGCCAAGCAGCCCACCTGGCAACGGTGGACCTGGTGGACATACATCTGGTCGGCGGTGCGCGGCTACCAAGAGTTCGGGCCGGGCATGACCGCGCAAGAAGCCGATCAGCTGGTGCAGGAGTCCCGTCGGGGCGCCGAGAGCATCCACGTTCCGGGCCCGTTCTTCGAGACCTTTGCCGAACTCGACGAGTACATTCGCGAGGAGCTCAACACGAAGGCACTCACGATTTTCGCCGCTATCGCGGGGCACTCGCTTCGTCACCCTGATGTGAAGGGACCTGTAGCCAAATGGGTCGCCCGTCGCATCATCAACGGGGTGCTGTCGCTGCTGCCAGAGAGCGCCCTCTACTTCTACGCCGTCGAAGACCGCAGTGCGAAGGAATTTGCGAGGGGCGCGCGGTTCACAAAGTGGATCGCGAAGCTCTCGCGCAAGAACCGCTCTGCCGAGCAACTGATCGCCGACTCGATCGGCGAGTCGATTGCGAAGCCCTACCAGCGGGTACGGCCAGCAAAGGCGTAACTTGTCAGCCCGCAAGGGGTGGCGCGGGCGGCTTTCGGTTTGGGGACCGGGGGCCGCCTGATCCTTTTTGAGACAAAATCGGCGCCCATGGCCCGTCGAGTCGTCTGCTGGGTCGGATTCGCGTTAGCGTTGAAGGATGGAACGCGAACAGGCCCCCCGCAACGAC
Source organism: Leucobacter sp. UBA1945 (assembly GCA_002336855.1). Lineage (GTDB taxonomy): Bacteria > Actinomycetota > Actinomycetes > Actinomycetales > Microbacteriaceae > Leucobacter. Next base: position 22,974 of record DDEV01000067.1, read on the forward strand.
GTGCGCGCGAACAGCTCTGAAGCAACGCCGATTTTCGACGAACTGCTAGAGCTCTGTCCACGCCCCGAGCTCGTTGCCGCTCGGGTCGGTGAAGTGCAGGCGCCGCCCACCCGGAAACTCGTACGGCCCCTGCACTACTTGCCCACCCGCTGAAGTGATCGCGGCTGCGGTCGCGTCAAGATCTTCTGAGAAGAGGAGCACGAACGGGCCACCGACCGGCCTTGCCTCGGATGCTTCGAACAGGCCGCCGACTTCGGTGTTGCCCTCGCCTCTGATGCCGGCGTAGCTGGGACCATAGTCGTTGAAGGCCCAACCGAAGGCACCTTGGTAGAACGCCTTGGCCGCTGCAAGGTCGGTGACGGTCAGCTCGACGTAGTTGATGCTGTGATGAGTGGGTGCCATGCTCGAAGGCTAACAGTGACCACCGACGTTAACTAGGCTGCTGCGTCGGGCACTTCAGGTGAGTCGCTTTGCCCGGGCCGCCGCGATCGATGCGGTGCTGCTTCAGCGAGATCTGACAGATCGGGCACTTTGGATCTGCGGCGGGTATGTAGGCCGGCTCATTCGGGTCTCCTAATTGCGAGGTGCCCTCGAACTGGTAGAAGAACCTTCGCCAGGCTGACCAGAACCCTGGCTCTCCGTCCCAGGGGGTTTCATGCCATAGTCGTCGTTTTCGTTCGCGCACAAACGAAATCATAACATATTCGTTTGTGCACAAACAAGATAGGATGAGTGTATGACACAGTCGACCGAAGACCTTCTCGAGCTTGACCAGCAGGTCTGCTTTGCGCTCGCCGTCGCAAGCCGCAACGTCATCGCCCTCTATCGCCCAATTCTCGAGCCGCTCGGGCTCACCCACCCGCAGTATCTCGTAATGCTTGCACTCTGGGGCAAGGCGCCACTTCGCTTCGGTGAGGTAGCGGAGCTGCTGCGCCTCGACCCGGCTACTCTGTCGCCTCTGGTCAAGCGCCTTGAGCAGTCTGGCCTTATCGAGCGCCACCCCGTCGAGGGCGATGAGCGCACGTTCGAACTGGTGCCCACCGAGTCGGGCCGCGCGCTTCGCGAGCAGGCTCTCGGTGTTCCGCCCGCGGTGATCGAGCAGCTCGGAATGCCCATAGACCGCCTCGTCGCACTGCGCGATGAACTCACTGCGGTGATTGACGCGACCGATCCGGTGAAGTAGCGGTCCGTCGTTCGGCCTCGAGCTTCGCGATCGCCTGAGCGAGCACCGTGTCACGTCGCTCAGGGGTTCGGGCTTTGAGAAGGCCGAGGATCACGGCATAGCGTTCGCTACGCCCGAGCGTTTCGAACGCGCGCGCTGCGTGCGGGCTCGCGGCCAGCGCTGCGGCGAGGTCTGATGGAACCTCGGCGGTGCGTTGTGACTCGTAGGCGGTCTCCCATCGTCCGTCGGCCTTTGCCGCTTCTACCTCGGCGAAGCCAGCCGGGCGAACGCGCCCGGCAGCAGCCAACGCCTCGAACTTGCCCACATTGATCTGCGACCACGAGCTGGTCTTTCGCCTGGGGCAGTAGCGTTGCAGAAATGAGTCGGCATCGTTCGCGCGGCGCTGCCCGTCGATCCAGCCGAAGCAGAGCGCCCCATCGAGCGCCTCTTCGATTGAGAGCCCGGCGACTTTCGAATTACTTTTCGCGATGCGCAGCCAGGCCTCCGGGGCGTCGGCGTGATGCGTCTCGAGCCACGACTCCCACTCCGCACCGCTCGTGAACTCGAGCACGTTACTCGCCCGGTTGGGCGCCGAATCGAGCTTCGAGCATATCGCGATAGTGCTGGTTCTCCATGACGCCGAGCACGTTGCCGAACGGATCGACGACTGAAGCGGTGACAAATCCCTCGCCGCGCACCGTGACCGGCTCGTACTCGGTGGCACCCATCTCGAGCAACCGCGATACCGTCGCATCGAGGTCATCGACATGCCAATAGAGCAGTGCGCCGCCCGGTTCCGTTGATCCTGCGCGGCGAAACCTGCTATCGATAATGCCGAGCTCGGTCTGATAGTCGCCGATGCGAAACTCGGCGTAGACGAGTCCACCATCTGGGCCTGACCGTTCGAAGTACGCCTCGAGTTGCAGGATTTTGGCGTACCAATCGCGCGCTGCAGCAACGTTGTCTGCAAAAAACGAGATGGTCGCTGGGCCGCGAAACATGGCAACTCCTTCGTTGTCGTATGCGCCCGCGCACACCGCAGCTCGCGGCGCACGGGTGAACCCATGCTATGGCAGCAGCTCGCGCCGGTCGAGTGAACCCTGCGTGAAATGTGAGGCGAGTTCGGCAGATGTTCAGCTGCTTCGGAGAGGGCTCGGAGCCTGCTCAGAGTCGGCCGCAGTAGCGTGGTGGACATGGCCGCAGCAGCAGTGAACTTTCCGAAGGGAAAGTATTACGCCCTGACCTGGAGCATTCCGGATAACTACGGCGGCATGACGAGTGCGATGCTGCATCGCTGCAGAGCCTTCCGCAGGCTCGGCGAGGTGAAAGTCGAAGTGCTGACGCTCGACGACCGTCCCGACTACGCTGAGCTCTCGGCGAAGTTGCTTGCATCGGGCGAACTCACCGAGGGCGTGAGCATTCGTAACCTTTGGGACGACCTGCGCCGGCGAAACCTGAAGCCGGCAGCAAATCAGAAATCGCCGCTGAACGCGGCCGAGCTCCTGGCGCCGGCCCCGGATGACCGCGTGGTCGAACACGACGGGGTCGTGCTCGTGAGAGAACGGCGCGACGGGCACGGTGCCGTGGTGAGCTCCGATCGTTTTCGCCGAGACGGTTCGATATTGGCCACCGAGCGCATTGATGAGAGTGGTCATACCGTAATGCTCTACAACGCCGAGGGTCAGCCCGTGCGGCGCTGGGGTTCACGGTGGAAGCTCTACCGGTGGTGGCTCGATCGAGTCTTCAAGAAGCGCCTCAGCTATCTCATTATCGACTCGAAAACTGCCGCTCGCTTCGTACCCGGCTATCGCCGCGAGTACGTCGTGACGCTGCACCTGGTGCATGCCTCGCACCGCGACCCCGAGAGCGCTGAGCCAAAGTTGCGAGCGTCTCGTGAAGCGGTACTGAAGCGAAGCAACGACTTCGACTCGGTCGTCGTGCTTACCGAGCGCCAGCGCGAAGAGCTGGTGCACGACCTTGGCGAGCTCGGAATCGACGCGAGCGAGGTCGTGCGCGTGATCCCGAACGGGATCAACCTGCCACCCGCCGAGGCCACGGAACACGCGCGAGGCGGTGGCATCGTTGTCGCCTCGCTCGATGAGCGAAAGCGGGTAGAGCTCGCGATCGATGCCGTGGTCGCCGCTCGCGAGACTGCGCCCGAGGTGAGACTCGACGTGTATGGACAGGGCGACCGAGCCGACGCGATTCGCGCCAAGATCGAACGCCAGGGGGCTGAGAGCTTCGTGACGATGCACGGCTATCACCCCGACGCTCGTGAGGGATTCAAGCGGGCAGACTTTAGCCTGCTCACCTCGTCATCTGAGGGGCTTCCGCTCGTGCTCGTCGAGAGCATGGCGGTCGGCTGTATTGCAATGGCCTACGACATACGCTACGGCCCGGCCGACATGATTCGCGATGGCGTCACCGGCTACCTGGTGCCAGACGGCGACACGGCACTGCTCGCGCAGCGCATCGTCGAATTGCAGCGCATGCCCGAGGCGCAATTGAACTCTATGCGCAACAAAGCAATCGCGAGGTCGCAGGAGTTCTCAGATGAGGCGATAGCGAAGCGCTGGGTGAGAGAGTTCGAGCGCGCGCTTGGGGCGAAACGCATTCGAGATGCGGCTGGGGAGCCATTGCCGACTCGCCTGCGAAGACGAGCCGGAGTGGTACGCCGACGCGTGCGCCGGGTGCTCGGTCACTAGCGCGCCGCCGATACCAAAAGCAGCGAAGCCGCCGGCCTACTTCGCTGCAGCGAGTGGTATCCGGGCGCCCGTGGCCCTCGCGAGGCGGTGTGACGGCGCTTCGATCCAGCGTTGAAACAACACCGCGGCACCGAGACTTGCCGGCACCGAAATCAGAACCACCCACCACCAGCGCTGCGAACCGATCAAGTAGGCCACGGTCGCGATAATCGGCACGTGCGCAAGGTAGAGACTGAACGAGATTCTGCCGAGCCACTGCGCCAGCCGGGTCTCGAGCAGCGCGCGAAACGCTCGCCACCTTACCGCCAATATCACGACGAGCACGGCGCCAGCCGAGGCGAGGCCCCAGAGAACGTTCTGAGCGATATCGGGGGCGTGAAGCGGCCGCGAGAGCCAGCTGGCGATCAGTAGCGCACCCGCTAGGCAGCCGAGCAGAGCAAGCGGCCATTGGTGGCGTGTGGTCGGTCGCTCCTCACTGTCGCCCAGGCGAGTCGCCATGATGGCGCCCGCCAGAAACACTGGCAGGTAGATCAGCGCTTCGACATCAAAGACTCGGCCGAGCACGCTGGCCGTGACGCAGAGAGCCACGCATAAGATTGCGTATTTTCGCATGCGTAGGGCTAGCCAAACAAAAAGCGGCAGCAATAGTGAGAAGATGACTTCCCAGCGCAGCGACCAGAGTACATTGTCGATTTGGTAGGAGCGGGGCGTGAGAGAAGCCTCGCTGAGCAGCGACCACAGACTGACCGACGTGGCCTGGGCGCTCTGCATCCAAGATCCGTCTGGCATCAGGCTGCGGTCGCGTGGCACTAGAAGAATGAGCGCCGCGGCGAGAAGCACCGCGCCGAAGGTTGGCAGATAGAGCCGCAGGATGCGCGTCGGGTAGTACCGCCGCCACGAGAATCCTTTGCGCAACGCGGGCAGGGTGACCACTAGCCCCGAAAGCACGAAGAAGACGAGCACCGACTCGGTGCCGGCGAATAGCACCTTCAGCGGAGTTTGAGTGAGCCACTCCCAGGCGGCCTGGCTCAGCTCAGGTCTTGCCACGAGCGAGAGATGGTAGAGCAGCACCCCTACTGCGGCAAAGCCGCGAAGCCCGTCAAGGCTGCGAACGCGAGGGGTGCTGCCAGACATGCGCCCAGACTAGAAGGCCGGACTGGGTGCTCTCTGAGGGCAGGGTTAGCCAGCTGAGTTAGCCGAGATGTAGGGCAGAGGATCGACCGGCTCGCCGTTCACGCGAAGCACCAGGTGTAGGTGAGCGCCGAAAGACTGCCCGGTGTTGCCGACGCGGCCGGCTTCGTCGCCTGCCTTCACGCGGTCGCCGACCTCGTAGCTGTGCGATCCGGTCTGCATGTGGCAGTACAAACTCGAGACCTCATCGCCACCAACTTTGTGCTGCACCTGCAGGCCGAAGCCGCACCAGTCGTTGAACGTCGACTTCACGACGATTCCGTCGCCGATAATGCGAATCGAGGCGCCGTTGCCGGCGTCGAAATCTTGTGCGTTGTGGAAACCTGCCACGGGTGCGCTGCGGTAACCGAATCCGTCAGTGAGCTTCGACTGCTGGTCGAAGGGGTAGCGCAACTTGGTGCTGGTGAGCAGCTTCGGATCAAATAGTCCGTTTGCCCCGAGCGCCAGCGTGGGCATGGCCTCGGCTTCAACTGCGCCGATAACCTCAAGGGCCTTCGCCCCGGGTTCGATGTCTGCGGAGACGAAGCTCTGTGCCTGCACGGAGCCCACAGCCTCTTCCGAGGGTGTCATCGTGAGGTTGGCAGGAAGCGCAGAGAATGCGAGTAGACCACCGACACTGAGTAGACCGCTGCCAGCGATGAGCGCCCGGCGCAGCGCAGACGTACGTGTGGTTCTCCCCGTTACCATTTCGTTACCTTATCACGGTATTGCCAGAGAGCACCACCCGGGTGTGACGATGCTACCTGATTTTCACCCTCAGAGAAACCCTTAACGACGCGCGGCGAAGGGCCTCTGCCTGCGCCGTCGTGCGGGTTTTCAGTCTTTGAGTGCCCGCTCTGAAATGCGCAAATCGAGCCTGAAATCTACGGGGGCTTCGCCGAACAGCAGCCTGCCAGCGTCTGCCGCGGCCTGCTCGACGGCTTCGGCCACCGCCTCGGCGTGCTCCCCCGGAGTGTGCACGATTACCTCGTCGTGCAAGAAGAACGCAAGGTGAGGTCGACGCTCGAACACTGGCCCAGATGAGCTCGCGGCCGCTTGCGCTGTGCCTTCGGGAAACGCGGCGAGCCGCAGGCGTAGCTGCGCCATCCAAGCCAGCGCCCACTCTGCTGCAGTGCCTTGCACGACAAAGTTGCGAGTGAACCGCCCGAACTCGCGGGCGACGCGCCTCGCGACCTCTTCGTCTCGCTTCGAGGCCTCGGGCAGGCTTGCTGTCTCTTGCAACGCCATCCACTCTGCGCCCGGCGGGTGAGAGCTTCGGCCGAGCCAGGTGGTCACTACGCCTCCTTGCTCACCCACCGCGGCAGCCTCGTCGACGAGCCGCATCGCCGCCGGGAATGCCCGCCGCAGCCGCGGCACCAGGCGCCCCGCATCGCCAGTGGTCGAGCCGTACATGGCGCCGAGCACCGCGATTTTCGCCTCCTGGCGGGTGGCAACCGCCCCGCTTTCGACGATGCCTGCATAGAGATCTTTGCCTCGGCCGGCGCTCGCCATCGCCCGGTCGCCCGCCATCGCGGCGAGCACTCGCGGCTCGAGCTGCGACACATCGGCCGAAACGAGCAGCCAGCCCGGGTCCGCGCGGAGCGCGGGTCGCAACAGGCGCGGCAGCTGCAGTGCGCCACCACCGCTCGAGGCCCAGCGACCCGTCACCACGCCGCCTGGCACGTAGACGGGGCGGTAGCGGCCGCCCTGCACCCACTCATCGAGCCAGGCCCAGCCGTTTGCGCTGAAGAGCCGAGCGAGCTTCTTGTATTGAAGCAGCAGCGGCACGGCCGGGTGTTCATGCTCGGCGAGCTCCCACCGCGACGTCGAAGACACCTCTATTCCCGCTGCCCGAAGCGCCTTCAGCAGCTTCGGTGGCGAGTCGAGGCTCGCCTGCGCGTCGCCGAGCGCCGTTCGAACCGCCTCGCCGAGCTGCACCATGCGGTCGGGTTTTGCCCCGACCGGCGGCCTCGAGCCGAGCGTCTCGGTCAGAATGCGATCATGTTCGGCCTCGTCCCACGGCACTCCCGCGTGTGAAAGCTCGGCGGCGATGAGCGCGCCGGCCGATTCTGCCGACAGCAGCAGCGCGAGTCGGTGAGGGGTGCTGGCGCGCTCGAGCGCCGCCCGTTGTCTGTCGAACTCTTCGAGGGCGGCAGCAAGCGAATCGGGCGCCCCGCGGTGGCGGGGTGCCGTCTCGATTTCGAAGAGCGCTGGCCCTTCTTGGGGCCTCGCCGGTTCGCCTGCCTCTGCGGCAGCCGCCCACTCGCTCGCGGCGTGCAACTCGGTGGCGTCGACCACAAAGTTCGAGGCGGCGAGAATCTGATGGCACAGCCGCAGGTCGTAGCAGCGCTCGACCCGAATGCCGGCCTTGAGCAGCGCTGGGTAGCGCGAGGCGGTATCGTGCCAGACCCAGCGGCGAGGGGCTTCGGTCTCGGATGCCGCGACGAACGCGGCGAAGTCGCGCGCGGCGAACAGGCGAGGCTCCGAGCGGGCGCCCGCGGCATCGATCTCGACAGCCGCAAGCATGCCGCGATCCTCGTCGCTACCGTTCTCGTTGCCGTCGTCGACGCGAGCCGACCCAACGATGCACCAGCGCGGTGTGCTTGGGGCGGCGAACGTACTCACACCTTAACGCTAGCCGCAACCGCCGACAGCGGGCGTGACCCTACACCAGCTGCAGAGTCGTGAGGCAGGTCGGATCCTCGTCGCCCGTCTTCACCGTTTGCTCGGCACTGCCCTGACCCGATTCGATGCGCACCGAAAACTCGCCGCCTCGCGGCAGCCAGACCCCGACGAAACCGTTGTCGGCGGTGGTCGTGTCTTTCGATACGACGACCTCGCCGCTCGCCGTATCGGTGACGGTCAGCTCGATCGGGGTGTTCTGCAACTCGCCGAGGCACGTGGTGAGGCTGTGAAATGTGCATGGGTGCGTTTCTGATACAAACGGTGCGATCGAGAGGTAGAAATTTTCTTCAGAGAGCGGGATCGATACCTCATCGGGCTCGCCCGGCTGCAGCCGTAGAGACGTGGGCAGAACTGAAACGATCAGGTCGCCGGGGCGCTCAGCTACCGGCATCGCGTCGAGCGTCTCGATCATGGCTTTGGGGTCGGCTGCGTCGAGGTTCAGCGCGTCGAGCATCTGAGAGACCGAACCCGAGCGCTCGTTCATGGCCGTGCTGTCGGTCGATGGGGCCACGGTGCTGCACCCGGCGAGGGCGATCGCGCCCACGCTGAGCGCGGCGATGAGCGAGACGGTGGAGGCGATGCTTCGTATACCCATGAGGGGTATGCTATTGCGTGCCGCTGCCCGCTTCCTGAGAGCCTCAGTGCCTACTCGCGTGTCGGGCAGCTCCGCTCAGTGAACCGCCGGTTTCTTGAAGCGCAACCGCGCGATGACAGCGAGCACGACGACCACAATTGCACCCCAGGCGAGACCGAAGACCGCGGAGAGCGCGCTATCGATCACCCAGATCAGGGCGCCGGGCAGGACGTGCAGTGCTTCTTCGACCGCGTGCAGTGCGTCGTAGAACCAGGGCACTCCGACCTCGGAAAGATTCACGATCAAGATGTGGCCGCCGACCCAGAGCATCGCGACGACGCCCACAATGCTGAGCGCGCGAAACACCCAGGGCATGGCCTTCACGAGCCAGGTGCCCAGCACCTTGAGCGCGCGGGGCCGTCTGCGGCGCAGCCAGAAGCCCGCGTCATCCATCTTCACGAGCAGGGCGACCGTGCCATAGACCGCGGCAGTCATGAGCGCGCCGACCGTGATCAGGGTCGCGAGACGCAGCATCCACGACCCGCTATCGATGTTTGCGAGCGAGATGAGCATGATCTCGGTCGAGAGCACCAGGTCGGTGCGCACCGCGCTCGCCACGATCTGTTTCTCGGAGGTCTCGGTGCGCTCGAGCACCTCCTCGACCGTGTGCTCGTTGCTGTTCTCGTAGTCGAGTTCTTTGCTGTGCTGATCGTTCTGCCCGGCTGCCTCGTCAGCGGCGCCGTGCGAGTCATGCCCGCCGCGCTTTGCCGCGATCCAGTGCCAGACCTTCTCGGCACCCTCGTAGGCGAGATAGGTGCCGCCGAGCAGCAGCAGCCACGGAAACACCCACGGCGCCCACAGCGTGAGCAGCATGATCGCGACGATGATGATCGCCTTGTTGAGCAGCGAGCCCCGCGTGATCTTCCAGATGACCGGCAGCTCGCGCTTGGGGCTGATGCCCTGCACGTACTGCGGAGTCACCGCGGCATCGTCGATCACGACGCCAGCCGACTTCGCCGATGCCTTTGCTGCGCCCGCCACCACGTCGTCGATTGATGCGGCCGCAGCCTTTGCCAGCACGGCGATGTCATCGAGCAGTGCGAAGAAGCTTGCGCTCACGGGGGCCTTCGTTCGTTCTCAGGGGCGAGGATCGCCGATTCGGCGTCGTGCTCAACTTTACCTGCGTCACCCTTGGGAGGCTGCTGGTGAGCTTGTCGGGGGCGCGCGGTAGTGTCGCAGCATGGCAAAAAACACCAGCGCGTACGTGTGCTCAGAGTGCGGTTGGCAGGCTCCGAAGTGGGTCGGCCGCTGCGGCGAATGCCAGCAGTGGGGCACTGTCGCCGAAGCTGGCGCGCCGCGCGCGACCCTCGGCAAGACCGTGCGCGCCTCGGCGCCCGCTCAGGGCCGCGAGGCGAGACCGATCACCGAGCTCGCCGCCGACTCTGCGGTGCACCGCCCCAGCGGCATCGGCGAGCTTGACCGCGTGCTCGGCGGCGGCATTGTGCCGGGCGCTGCGGTGCTGTTCTCGGGCGAGCCGGGCGTCGGCAAGTCGACGCTGCTGCTCGATGTTGCCGCGAGGGTGTCCAGCACTGGCGCTCGGGTGCTGTATGCGAGCGGCGAAGAGTCGACGGGGCAGATTCGCATGCGCGCCGAGCGCACCGGCGCTCTGCACGACTCCCTCTATCTTGCGAGCGAGAACGACCTCGCGACGGTGCTCGGCCACATCGAGGCGGTGCAACCCGAGCTGGTAATCGTCGACTCGGTGCAGACCCTCGCGAGCGATCAGGTTGAGGGGAGCGCCGGCGGGCCGGCCCAGGTGCGCGAGGTCGCGAGCGCACTGATTCGCGAGGCGAAGGCGAGAGAATTGCCGATCGTGCTCGTCGGGCACGTCACGAAAGACGGCAGTGTCGCCGGGCCTCGCCTGCTCGAGCACCTCGTCGACGTGGTCTGCCACTTTGAGGGCGACAGGCAGAGCGCTCTGCGCTTTTTGCGCAGCCTGAAGAACCGCTTCGGCCCAACCGATGAGATCGGCTGCTTCGAGATGACGAGCAGCGGCATCGCAGAGGTGCCAGACCCATCGGGGCTGTTTCTCAGCAGGGGGCAGGAGCCAGTGAGTGGCACCTGTGCGACGGTCGCTATGGAGGGCAGGCGCGCGCTGCCCGTCGAAGTGCAGGCACTCGTCGCGGGCAGCGCGACACCGAACCCGCGCCGCGTGACGAGCGGCGTCGACTCAGCGCGCGTCGCGATGATTCTCGCCGTGCTCGAGCGTCGGGTCGGGGTGAAGCTGCACGACAAAGACGTCTACGTCTCAACGGTCGGCGGCGTGCGCCTCGTCGAGCCTGCGGCCGACCTGGCAATCGCGCTCGCGGTGATCTCTGCGGTTGCCGACAGGCCACTGCCGCACGACCTCGCGGCAATCGGTGAGCTCAGCCTCGCCGGCGAGATCAGGCCGGTTGTCGGTGGCACACAGCGGGCGAGCGAGGCGCGGCGACTCGGCTATCGCGGCCTGATCGATGCAGAGGCGGGCACCCTGCGCCGGGCGAGGCAGCTCGCCTGGGGCGAGGGTTGATCCTCGCCGTGAATTATGCGGGCCGACGCCCGAAACGATGCAATGGCACCGATGCATGCCAGGAGAGGTAGAATTAGACATCGTGAGCAAGAACACGGTTGACGTAGCACTCATCGGCGGCGGCATTATGAGCGCCACTCTCGGCACCCTCATTCAGCAGGTGCAGCCGGACTGGACGATTCAGATCATCGAGTCTCGCGCAGAGGTGGCGACCGAATCCAGCAACGCCTGGAACAACGCGGGCACCGGCCACGCCGCGCTCTGCGAGCTGAACTACATGCCTGAGGCGGCCGACGGCAGCCTCAGCGCCAAGAAGGCCATCGAGATCAATGAGCAGTTTCAGCTCTCGCGCCAGTGGTGGTCCTCGCTCGTCAAGCAGGGTGTGCTCGGTGAGCCGAGCGGCTTCATCAACGCGACTCCGCACATGACATTCGTGCAGGGCGAGAAGAACGTCGACTACCTGCGTCGCCGCTTCGAGATTCTGAAGAGCGAGCCGCTGTTCTCTGACATGGAGTTCAGTGAAGACCCCGAGACGATCGCTGAGTGGGCTCCGATGCTCATCGAGCGCCGCTCGAAGAGCGAGGTATTCGCTGCCACCCGCTCAGAGAGCGGCACCGATGTCGACTTCGGCGAGGTCACTCGCCAGCTCATCAGCCAGCTCGTCGCATCGGGTGCGACCCTCTCGCTCGGCCAAGAGGCCACCAAGCTGCGCCGCCTGAACGACGGTAGCTGGGACATCGACATTCGTCACCGCGCGGGCTACTCGACGAGCACGCTGAACGCGCGTTTTGTGTTCGTCGGCGCCGGTGGTGGCGCGCTTTCGCTGCTGCAGTCGTCTGGCATTCCCGAGATCAAGGGCTTCGGCGGGTTCCCGATCAGCGGCAAGTTTTTGCGCTGTGACAACCCCGAGGTCGTGCGCGAGCACCGCGCCAAGGTCTACGGCAAGGCGGCCGTCGGTGCGCCCCCGATGTCGGTTCCGCACCTCGACACTCGCATCGTCGACGGTAAGGCAAGCCTCCTGTTCGGCCCGTACGCAGGCTTCAGCCCGAACTTCTTGAAGAAGGGTTCGTGGTGGGATCTGCCGGGCTCGATTCGCACCCATAACCTCGGCCCGATGATTCAGGTCGGTCTCAAAGAGTTCGGCCTTGAGAAGTACCTGCTGACCGAGCTGTTCGCGAGCCGCGAGAAGCAGCTCGAGGCGCTGCGCGCGTACATGCCGTCGGCTCGCTCCGAAGACTGGCACATGATCACCGCCGGCCAGCGCGTGCAGGTGATGAAGAAAGACCCGCAGAAGGGCGGCATTCTGCAGTTCGGCACCGAGGTCATCACCGGTGCCGAGGGCAGCATCGCCGGTCTGCTCGGCGCCTCGCCCGGTGCGTCGACGGCGGTGCATGCCATGCTCGACGTGATGCAGAAGTGCTTCCCCGAGAAGTTCGAGAACGAGTGGAAGGCAGAGGTGCTCAAGCACATTCCCGCCTACGGCACTGGCGTCAACCATGACGCAGCTCTCGCGGCAGAGACCCTCCAGGCGACGGGCGAGACGCTCGGTCTGATCGCGTCGAATGACGCGACTCAGGCTGTCGAAGCCGACGCCATCACCGCGTAGTTTCGCCATCGATGGCTCGGCGATCCTTTTCGATTGCCGCCGTGGCCGCGCTGTGCCTTGCCGCCTGCGTCGGGCTCGCTGCGTGCGCTGGCGGAACC
>DDEV01000144.1 GCA_002336855.1 Leucobacter sp. UBA1945
AGAGCAGGGCGAGACCGAGACCGGCGAGCCCCAGATCGCCCGCGTACGCGACAGTGTCGCCCGTGCTCGCGCCAGATCTCAGCACCGGCGGGCGCCCCTGCAGGTCACCGAGTGCGGTCACCGCGGCGAAGAGCACGGGCGAGGTGCCGAGATCGCCGCCGACCACGCCGCAGCCGGGCGCGAGCTCGCGGCAGGCCGCGTCGAGGCCCCGGGCGATTGCCTCGAGAAGCTCGACCTCGGTGTCTTGCGGGCACGCGAGCGAGACGGTGAGGCCAATCGGCTTCGCCCCCATCGCAGCAATGTCAGAGAGGTTGGTCGCAGCCAACTTCCACCCCAGGTCGAAGCCGCCCCCGGCCTCTGCCGCGCCGTGCCAGGCAAGGCGAAAGTCGGGGCCCTCGACCATCGTGTCGCTCGTGACGACCAGGTCGCCGCCGAGGGCGAGCACCGCCGAATCATCACCGGGCCCAACCGTGGCGGCGTCTGCCGGCCGCAACTGCGCGAGCACCCGCTTCAGCACACCGCGCTCTTTCGCTTCGCCCACCGTGATTCCCGTAGCCACCTCACAACGGTATCTCAGCGCGGAGCCCACGGCATCCAAGCCCACCGTGCCCACAGGGTTCGCGAAGCGCGCAGGGATAGGCTGGTGCGGTGAGCAATAAGTCCAGCATGTACCGCGGGATCGCCGCAATCGTCGCCGTGGCAGGCCTGGCATTCGGGCTCGCGGGTTGCGCCACCTCGGTGCCGATGGAGCCCGCCGAGGGCGCAAACGATCCGGCCTGCGCCGACGTCATCGTGCGACTGCCCGACACCGTGTCAGACCTCGAGCGGCGCACCACGAACGCCCAGTCAACCGGCGCCTGGGGTGATCCCGTGGGCGTCGAACTGCGTTGCGGCACGCCGACGAGCGGCCCGACCACCGACCTGTGCGTCACCGTGAAGGGTGTCGACTGGATCATCGACGAATCGCAGGCACCCCTCTACCGATTCGAGGCCTACGGCCGCGAGCCAGGCCTCGAGGTGTTCGTCAACAGCGAGCTCGCGAGCGGCACGCTTGTGGCCACCGACCTCGCCAACGTGGCGGGCATGCTGCCGCAGAAGCGGGAGTGCACGGGCTACGACACGCAGCGCAGCATCGAGTAGCGCGCACCGCGTCGCGCCGACCCAGCCGTGCGTGCGAGATGCGCGCACCGCGTCGCGCCGGCTCCAGCCGTGCGTGCGAGATGCGCGCACCACATCGCACCGACCCCAGCCGTGCGTGCGAGATGCGCGCTACGTGCGAGATATTCCAGGAAAATCTCGCACGGCGTGCATATCTCGCACGTACTGCACGGCAGATCGGCGCTTCGGAGCTCGGTACTTCGAAGCCCGGGTGCTCGTCGCCGCGACAGCCCGACCCGGCCCAGCTCAATCTAGGCCGGCGCAGGCGCAACTAGTCTTCGAGTGCCAACTCGATGAGCTCAGTGATCAGGTCGCTGTAGCTGAGGCCCGATTCTTCCCACAGGCGTGGGTACATCGACACCGGGGTGAAGCCCGGCAGCGTATTGATTTCGTTCAGCACTGGGCCCTCGGCGGTCAAGAAGAAGTCAATGCGAGCGAGGCCCGCAAGTTGCGCCGCTTCGAACGCGAGCACTGCGGCATCGCGGATCGCCGCAAACTCGGCTTCGGTCACCTTTGCGGGCAGCTCGAGCTCGACGCCCGCTGCCCCCAAGTACTTCGCCTCGAAGTCGTAGAACGCCCTGCCGGTGAACACGATCTCGCCGATCACCGTGCTCGTGCGCGGAGCAGCGCCGTCGCGCCCCTGCAGCACCGCGATCTCGACCTCGCGCCCGGTGACGCCCGACTCGATCAGCACGACCGAGTCTTCGGCGAATGCGATGTCGAGCGCGGCTGGCAGCTCGGCCGGCTCCGTGACGCGGCTCACGCCGACGCTCGAGCCCGCGCGCGCGGGCTTCACGAAGAGCGGGTAGTGCAGCCCCTCGTCGAGGCTCGACACGATGCCGGGGTTGCGCGAGATCTCGTGCGCGGTCACCGTGCGCCACGGCGCAACGGCGATACCCGCGTCGGCGAGCACGGTCTTTGCCACGTGCTTGTCCATGGCGAGCGCCGAGCCGAGCACGCCAGAGCCGACATAGGGCAGATCGATGAGCTCGAGCATGCCCTGAATGGTGCCGTCTTCGCCGAAGGGCCCGTGCGTGGTGGGAAGCACCGCGTCGACATGGCCGAGAGACGTGATTGAGCCGTCTGCCTTGATCAGAGTGAGCGACTTCGAATCGATAGATGCGGGCCACAGCACGCGCGTACCGTTCTCGACGACCTCGGGCAGCGCCCGGGCCTCGAGGCGATACTCGGCGAGGTCGCTCTCACTGAGCAGCACAGTTGCGCCGCGCTTCGTGATACCGACGGGAATCACGTCGAAGCGGCTGCGATCGATCGCGCGGAGCACCCCGGCAGCAGTCACGCAGCTAATGCCGTGCTCGCTCGACCTGCCGCCAAAAAGAAGCACGACCGTGCGCTTCTCAGCCAAACCCTCAGCGCTCACTTATTTTCCCCTCAATCGCTGCCACAGTTTTCGAATCCCGCCCGTTTGCCCTGCCCCGAGGCTCAGCTCGGGCTTCGGCACGTCGTCTTCGGTGGCGAGGTGCGGGCCGAGGTTGGTGGGCTTCATGGTGCCGTCGAGCACCATCTGCACCTGCTCGACGATCGGCATCACGATGCCCCGTTCGCGAGCGAGCTCGAGCACCGGCGGCACCGATGTGATGCCCTCGGCGGTCTGCTGCATCTGCTGCTTCGTCTCTTCGAGCGAGAAACCCTGGCCGATCAGCCGCCCCGCGGTGTTGTTGCGCGAGAGCGGCGACTGGCAGGTGGCGATCAGGTCGCCGAGGCCCGCGAGGCCAGACAGCGTGCTCGGGTCAGCACCGGAGGCGACAGCAAACTCGGTCATCTCGGCAAGGCCGCGCGTAATAATCGCCGCCTTCGTGTTCTCACCATATCCGACGCCATCGACGATGCCGATCGCGAGCGCAATGAGGTTTTTCAGCACGCCGCCGAGCTCGGTGCCGACCACGTCGGTGTTGACGTAGCTGCGAAAGTAGGGCGCCGAGCAGGCGGTCGCGATCCTCGTAGCAACCTCGAGATCGATGCACGACGCAACCGCACCCGTCGGTTGTTCCTTCGCAATTTCGAGGGCGATGTTCGGCCCAGAGACGACGCCGATGCGGTTGGGGTCGAAGTCGAGGGTGTCGGCGATCACCTCGCTCATGCGCATCGTCGTGGTCTTCTCGACGCCCTTCACGAGGCTGACGAGCACAGTTTTGCTCGAAAGATAGGGTTCGATGGCTGTCAGGTTCTCGCGCAGCGTTTGGCTGGGCACTGCAAGAAATACCAGTTCCGCGCCGCGCAGGGCGATCGCTGGATCGCTCGTCGCTTGCAGCGACTTCGGCAGGTTGATGCCCGGCAAATACTGCGAGTTGCGTTTGGCGACCTGAATCTCGTTGGCCTGCTCGGGGCGGCGGGCAAGAATCGTGACGTCGCAGCCGGCGTCGCACAGCACCTTCGCGAACGTGGTGCCCCAGCTGCCGGCGCCGATCATGGCGACCTTGCGACCCTTGTTGCGTTTCTGGCCAGGAGCCGGAATCGTGATGGTGCCAGTGCCGGTGGCGGCGCTCAAAAGCGACCCGTTTCGCTCTGCTGGTGCTTCGACGGGTCCCACAGCTCAGCCGGGGGCTGCTCGTCGCGAAGGCCCGCGAGCAGGCGGGTGATCTCGGTCATGAGCATCACGGTGGCTTCGTTCACGGTCTTCTGATCGACGTCGCGCCCCTCGAACTTCGAGAGGTCGAGCGGCTCGCCGACGGCGACCTCGATCGTCTTGCGCGGGATCGGGTGAATGCCCTTGCCATAACGCGGCATCAATTTTTGGGTGCCCCAGTGGGCAGCCGGAATCAGCGGAATGCCGGTCTCGAGCGCGAGCCTGACGGCCCCGCTCTTGCCGCGCATCGGCCACAGATCGGGGTCGCGAGTCAGCGTGCCTTCTGGGTAGACGATCACTCCGGCCTCGCGCCGGATCACCTCGCCAGCGGCGCCCATCGGGTTACCGTCAGAGCTGCGCACGGCACCCTCCCGACGCACTGGGATCTGCCCCGAGCTTCGCAACAGCCAGCCCAGCACGGGCACGCGAAACAGGCTCTCTTTCGCCATGAACCTCGGCAGCCTGCCGAGGTGCCAGATCGCTGCGCCCATTGCGATGGGGTCAATCTCGCTGTAGTGATTCGGCGACATGATGAACGGGCCCGTCGCGGGCAGCTTCGAGTCTGGGGTGAAGCGGTAGCGCACCATGCACGACCAGAGCGGCAAAATCAGCGAGGCGAGCACCCAGAACATACTCGGGCGTCGCTTCTCTGTCGACGACCGGCTGCGAATCTTCACCGTCTCAGTCATGGCCCTACGTTACCCCTCGAACACGAAGTCCGCGCCGAGCTGACGCAGTTTCTCGATGAAGTTCTCGTAGCCGCGGGAGATGATGCCCAGGTTCGTCACCTTCGTCTGACCGCTTGCCGTGAGACCCGCGATCAGGTAGCTGAAGCCACCACGAAGGTCGGGCACCTCGATATCAGCACCGTGCAGCGGGGTCGGGCCCGTGATTACCGCGGCCTGCTCGAATTCGCGCCGCATCACGCGCCTGCGCTCGTCGGCGAGCCCGTCTTCGTACACGACGATGTCGGCGCCCATCTGCCCGAGCGCGCTCGTGAAGCCGAAACGGTTCTCGTAGACGGTCTCGTGAATCGTCGACACACCGTTCGCCTGCGTGAGTGCGACCACGAGCGGCTGCTGCCAGTCGGTCATGAACCCGGGGTGCACGTCGGTCTCGATCGTGACGGGCTTCAGCTCGCCACCGGGATGGAAGAAGCGAATGCCGTCATCGTGCACCTCGAAATCGCCGCCGACCTTGCGGAAGACGTTGAGGAAGGTCATCATCTCTTCCTGCTGCGCACCGCCGACAAAGACGTCGCCGCGCGTTGCGAGCGCGGCCGAGGCCCAGCTCGCAGCCTCGTTGCGGTCGAAGATCGCGCGGTGGTCGTAGCCGCGAAGCTCTTTCACGCCCTCGATGAAGATGACGCGGTTCGGCTCGACCGTGATGATCGCGCCCATCTTCTGCAGTATGCAGATCAGGTCGATGATCTCGGGCTCGATCGCCGCGTTGCGCAGCTCGGTCTCGCCCTCTGCGAGCACCGCGGTCAGCAGCACCTGCTCGGTCGCTCCGACCGAGGGGTAGGGCAGCTCGATGCTCGCGCCGTGCAGGCCGTTGGGAGCGGTCAGGCTGATCCCACTTGGCAGCTTCTCGACCACGGCACCAAACTTGCGCAGCGCCTCGAGGTGAAAATCGATCGGGCGATCGCCGATGCGGCACCCACCCAGGTCGGGAATGAACGCCTCGCCGAGACGGTGCAGCAGCGGGCCGCAGAAGAGAATCGGAATACGCGAGGATCCGGCGTGCGCATCGATATCGGCGTGGTGGGCGATATCGACGTTCGACGGATCGAGCTTCCACTCACCAGGCGCCTCGCCGCGCGTGATCAGCACACCGTGCAGAGCGAGCAGGCCGGCGACCACTCGAATGTCAGACACATTCGGCACGTTGCGCAGCACGCTCGGGGTCGTGCCGAGCAGCGCCGCGACCATTGCTTTCGGTGCAAGGTTCTTCGCGCCGCGCACCTCAATGCGGCCATGCAGCGGCCGGCCGCCGTTGATGATGATCTCATCGCTGGTCAGCCCAACACGGGCACCGGCCTTTTGTGCGTCTTTCTTGAGACCGTCGTCAATGGTGTCTTCTGACGGTGCTGTGACAGCTGCGGAGTCGTTCATGCTTCTCCTCTTGAATCGCTTGCCGTACCGGTGAGGTGACCGACAGTTGCTGTGCGGGGGTCAAACTAGCAGGATACTGTGTTGACCCGGAGACTCGGCTGAGTGGCCTATCGAACCGGCAGGGTCGTTGGCATCCAGGCGGGCCTGGTCGCCTCGAAATCGGTGATGGCCTGCTCATTCTGCAGAGTCAGCGAGATGTCGTCGAGCCCCTCGAGCAGGCGCCAGCGCGTGTAGTCGTCGATCTGGAAATCGACCTGAAGATCGCCGACCGAGATCTTGCGATCTTCGAGGCTCACGGTGAGCTTCGCGCTCGGGTCTGCCTCGAGAGCCTCCCAGATGCGCTCGACCTCGGCCTCTTCGACCTGAGCAGCGAGCAGACCCTGCTTGCCCGAGTTTCCGCGGAAGATGTCGGCGAAACGCGCCGAGATGACGACCTTGAAGCCATAGTCGCGCAGCGCCCACACTGCGTGCTCACGCGACGAACCGGTGCCGAAGTCGGGGCCGGCCACGAGAATCTCTGCGCCCTCGTACTGCGGCTGATTGAGCACGAAGCTCGGGTCTTGGCGCCAGTGGTAGAACAGGGCATCGTCGAAGCCCGTCTTCGTGACCCGCTTCAGAAAGTTTGCGGGGATGATCTGGTCGGTGTCGACGTTCGAACGCTTCAGCGGAACCGCGACGCCCGTCAGAGTAGTGAATTTCTCCATGGCTTAGGCCTCTACCTTCTCTGCGTCGTGGTTGATGCCCTGCTGCGCGTCGTGCTGCAGATCCCAGGGGCTCGACAGTGTGCCGCGAATCGCGGTCGCTGCGGCGACGAGCGGCGATACGAGGTGCGTGCGACCACCCTTGCCCTGACGGCCCTCGAAGTTGCGGTTCGATGTCGAGGCGCAACGCTCGCCCGGTGCGAGCTGGTCGGGGTTCATGCCGAGGCACATCGAGCAACCGGCAAAGCGCCACTCGCCACCGAACTCCTCGACGATCTTGTCGATGCCTTCGGCCTCGGCCTCAAGCCGCACACGAGCCGAGCCGGGCACGACCATCAGACGAACGCCGTCGGCCTTCTTCTTGCCTTTGATGATGCTGGCGAAGTCGCGCAGGTCGTCGAGCCTCGCGTTGGTGCACGACCCCATGAAGACCGCATCGACCGCGATCTGCTTCATCGGGGTGCCCGCGGTCAAATCCATGTACTCGAGGGCGCGCTCGGCTGCGGCGCGCTGGTTCGGGTCGTCAATCTCTTCGGGGTTCGGCACGCTGTCGCTCAGCAGCACGCCCTGGCCCGGGTTGGTGCCCCAAGTCACGAACGGCTCGAGCTCGTTCGCGTCGATGTTGACCTCGGCGTCGAACGCGGCGCCCTCGTCACTCGGCAGCGTCTTCCAGTACTCGACCGCCGCGTCCCAGTCGGCACCCTGCGGGGCGTGGTCGCGACCCTTCACATACTCGAAAGTGGTCTCGTCTGGCGCGACCATGCCAGCGCGCGCGCCGGCCTCGATAGACATGTTGCAGATCGTCATGCGGCCGTCCATCGAGAGCGCGCGAATCGCGCTACCGCGGTACTCGAGCACGTAACCCTGGCCACCACCGGTGCCGATCTTTGCGATCACCGCAAGAATGATGTCTTTCGCGGTGACGCCGGGCCGCAGTTCGCCCTCGACGTTGATCGCCATCGTCTTGAACGGCTTGAGCGGCAGCGTCTGTGTAGCCATGACATGCTCGACCTCGCTGGTGCCGATACCAAAGGCGAGCGAACCGAATGCGCCGTGGGTCGAGGTGTGGCTGTCGCCGCACACTACGGTCATGCCCGGCATGGTGAGGCCGAGCTGCGGGCCGACGACGTGCACGATGCCCTGCTCCTTGTCGCCGAGGGGGTGCGCGCGCACACCGAACTCTTCGACGTTCTTTCGCAGCGTCTCGATCTGCAGTCGGCTCGTCGGGTCTTCGATCTGCTTCGTGATGTTGAGCGTCGGTGTGTTGTGATCTTCGGTCGCGATCATCAGGTCGACCCGTCGCAGCGGGCGACCGGCCACACGCAGGCCATCGAATGCCTGCGGGCTCGTCACCTCGTGAATGAGGTGCAGGTCGATGTAGATGAGGTCTGGATCGCCGTTCTCACCTTTGACGACCGTGTGTGCGTCCCATAGCTTCTCTGCCAGTGTGCGAGGCTTGATACTCATGTAATTGCTTCTCTTGTCTTCAGCTGCTTGGTGCGCCTCGGCGCAATGATTTCGGCCGTCACTCGACTCCGCGACGGGAGCGGTCGAAAACTAGATCCCGTCGCGGCAAGCAAGAAGCAGGAGCCGCATACGCATAGTGCGATTCTAACAGTTGAAGCATCCCGGGGCGGTCACGGACGATGGCCGCCCCGGGTAATCGCTAATTGTCCTCGCGCGCGCCGAGGTGCAGCTTCTCACCAGAGATCGCCGCGTCGCGGCGCATCTTGATGAGGCTCGCAACGGTCGCGACGATCATCGCGGTCACGATGAAGCCGAGCGACATCCAGGTGCTGATCTCTGGAACATGCACGGGCTCGCCGCCGTTGATGAACGAGACTTCGTTCTCGTGCAGCGCGTGCAGAATGAGTTTCACTCCGATGAAGGCGAGGATCGCGGCGATGCCGTACTTCAGGTATTCGAGCTTGTCGAGCAGACCGCCGAGCAAGAAGTAGAGCTGACGCAGACCCATCAGCGCGAAGACGTTTGCGGTGAAGACGATGAACGGGCTCTGCGTGATACCGAAAATCGCGGGGATCGAGTCGAGGGCGAAGAGTAGGTCGGTCGTGCCGAGCGAGATGAAGACCAGAATGAACGGGGTCCACATACGCTTGCCGTTCACGACCGTTCTCATGTGGCCGCCGTCGTACTGCTCGCTGATGGGCACGACCTTCTTCACCTGACGAATCACCCAGCTGTCGCCCTGTTCTGCGTCTTCGTCGTGGCGAATCTGCTGCCACGCGGTCCAGATCAGCCAGGCGCCGAAGATGAAGAAGATCCAAATGAAGCGTTCGATCAGCGCTGCACCGGCGAGAATGAACAGGCCACGAAAGATGAGCGCGAGCACGATGCCCACCATGAGCGCTCGCTGCTGATACGCCTTCGGCACTTTGAAGCTGGCAAGGATCAGCACGAACACGAAGAGGTTGTCGATCGAGAGGCTGTACTCCGTTAGCCAGCCTGCCAAGAACTCGCTTCCGTGCTGCACATCGCCGAGCAAGAACAACACACCAGCGAAAATCAGCGCGAGCAGCACATAGAAACCCACCCAGAGGCTGGCCTCGCGCATCGAGGGCACGTGCGGTCGCTTAATGATGAGCAGCAGATCGACGATGAGAATGCCGACAAGCAGCACCATCGATCCGATCTCAAACCAGAGCGGAAGAACAGTGGTCATGAGCCTCTTTCGGTTCTGTCGCGACCCGATTCGGGCAGCGAGGATCGCCGAAAGTCTCTTCCCATCGCAGCTGTCTGAGCGGCAAGCTAACAATGCGCCCGCACCGGCGAGGCGTACGATGCCCCGCGTATTGACGATGCGAGCGAAACGGAATACTCCCTTTCGAGAGTTTCATTCTACGCGAACTTCACGGCATTCGCGCCCGCCAAGCAAGTACCATTTACGTCAGACCCCTGAGATTTGAAAGGACGCCCGTGAACGAGCGCCCCAATTACCATTCGATCGAACGCAGCGCCGAGCGCGGCCCGGGAATCGCGTCGCGCACGCTCGCCGGCTTCATCTTTGCGAGCCGCTGGCTGCAGGCGCCGCTCTACCTCGGCCTCATCATCGCGCAGGCCGTCTACGTGGTGCTGTTCTTCGTCGAGCTGTGGCACCTCATCGAGAAATCGGTGATCTCTGGCCACTTCAGCGAAACCGAGGTCATGCTGAGCGTGCTCGCGCTCATCGACATCGTCATGATCGCGAACCTGCTGATCATGGTAATCATCGGCGGCTACGAAACGTTCGTCTCGCGTCTGGACGATCTTGATCAGCATCCCGATCAGCCCGAGTGGCTCTCGCACGTCAATGCCGGCGTGCTCAAGGTCAAGCTGGCCACGGCGCTGATCAGCATCTCGGCGATCCACCTGCTCAAGAGTTTCATCAATGCCGATCAAATGAGCGAAAAGGCGCTGATGTGGCAGGTCATCATCCACATGACGTTCGTGGTGTCGGCGGTCGCCATGGCCTACACCGACAAGATCATGACCAGTTCGCTGGTCATGGCGAAGAGTTCGCACTGACAACCAGGCAAGGCATTTCGCACGAGGGAACCGAACCATGTCCACCATCCGCCAGGAAGACTTCATCCAGAGCATCGCCGACGCGTTCCAGTACATCAGCTATTACCATCCGGCCGACTATATCAAGGCGCTGGCCGCCGCCTACGAGCGCGAGCAGAGCGTGGCCGCGAAAGACGCCATCGCGCAGATCCTGATCAACAGCCGCATGTGCTTCGAGGGACGGCGCCCGATCTGCCAGGACACCGGCATCGCGGTGATTTTCCTCAAGGTCGGCATGAACCTGCGCTGGGATGCCACGATGTCGCTGCAGGAAATGTGCAACGAAGGCGTGCGCCGCGCCTACAACCACCCCGACAACAAGCTGCGCGCC
>DDEV01000140.1 GCA_002336855.1 Leucobacter sp. UBA1945
GGCGGCGAGGCGCGGCCCGAACCGGTAGCGCCTGCGCGCGTGCCGGTGTCCAATGCCGCGCCGGCCCCCGAGCCTGTGGCAGCACCGCAACCTGCACATGAGCCCGCTCCGGTGCTCGCCGAAACCGTTGATCTTTCCGAGGTGCGCTCGCGGCATCTTGCGCGAACTGAGGCGGCCGAGGGTTCTGACAGTGTGCAGCTTGCCGAAGATCGCCTGAAACGGGCCAAGCGGGATCGCCGCACGCGGGAACGCCGTGAGCAGCGGCGCTTCACCGAACATTTGCGGCTTCGTCGCCGGCGCTGGTTCATTGCAGGCGGGGCAGTGCTCGGCCTGGCGCTGTTCGTGGTGGTGGGAGTGTTCACCCCGATCATGGCGGTGCGCGACATTGAGGTGCAGGGTGCGCAGGCCGTCGACGTCGAGCAGCTGCAGCAGTCGCTCTCGCGTTTCGAGGGCGTTCCGCTCGCGCTCGTGAGCGATCGCGATGTGCATCAGGCCGTCGAATCGTTTCCGTTAATTCAGCGCTATTCGATCGAGCGCATACCGCCGCACACTCTCGTAGTGCTGATCGAGGAGCGCCGGGCCGTGATCGCGATGGAGCGTGAGGGCGGTTTCGACCTGCTCGACCCAGCTGGGGTGCTGCTCGGTCGAGCTGTCGAGCGGCCCTCGGGTGTGCCCCTTGGCAGCCCCGAGCTGACCGATACCGCTTCGCCCGCGTTTCTTGCGGCGTCGAAGGTCATACGAGACATGCCCGACGACCTGCGACAGCAGCTCGTGAGCGTGCGCGCAAGCAACGCACAGGATGTGAGCTTTGTGCTCGCGAGCGGCACCGAGGTGCTCTGGGGTGAGGCGAAAGAAACCCAGCGCAAGTCTGCCGTGCTGCGCTCGATGCTTGCTTCGATTGGATCTCCGGGCCTTATTGATGTCTCGGCGCCCGAGGCGCCTGTCTTCAAGTAGCCGCTTCCCCCCTCGGCGATGCGCGAGAAAGAATATTCTTCGTGCGAGTGCGGCGTGTCCGGCGATCAGAAATTCGTGCGCCCCGTACGGTAAAAACCGTCAAGCGTATACGCCAATACTAACTTTCACCTTCAGGTAGAGGTTGAAAGTTGAGGGAGGACCCCACCGTGTCGAACCAGAACTACCTCGCAGTGATCAAGGTCGTTGGCGTCGGCGGGGGTGGTGTCAATGCGGTGAACCGCATGATCGAGCTCGGCCTTCGCGGCGTCGAGTTCATCGCGGTGAACACCGACGCCCAGGCGCTGCTGCTGAGCGATGCCGACGTGAAGCTCGACATCGGTCGCGAGATCACGCGCGGCCTCGGCGCTGGCGCAGACCCCGAGGTGGGGCGTCGCGCGGCTGAGGATCACGCTGAAGAGATCGAAGAAGTGCTCACGGGTGCCGACATGGTGTTCGTGACCGCTGGCGAGGGCGGCGGCACCGGTACCGGTGCGGCACCGGTGGTTGCGAGGATCGCCCGCTCGGTCGGCGCGCTCACCATCGGTGTGGTGACGCGGCCATTCGGTTTTGAGGGCAAGCGTCGCGCGGCTCAGGCCGACACCGGCATTCACACGCTGCGCGAGTCGGTCGATACGCTCATCGTCGTGCCGAACGACCGCCTGCTCGAGATCAGCGAGCCCGGCATCAGCATGATCGAGGCCTTCGCCGCAGCAGACCAGGTGCTGCTCGCCGGCGTGCAGGGCATCACTGACCTGATCACCACCCCGGGTCTGATCAACGTCGACTTCGCAGACGTGAAGTCGGTGATGCAGGGCGCGGGATCGGCGCTCATGGGCATCGGTTCGGCCAGGGGAGCGGATCGCGCGATCAAGGCGGCAGAGCTCGCCGTGGCCTCGCCGCTGCTCGAGGCATCGATCGAGGGCGCGCACGGCGTGCTGCTCTCGATCCAGGGCTCTTCGAACCTCGCGCTGAGCGAGATCACCGAAGCCTCGCAGCTGGTGCACGACGTCGTTCACTCCGAGGCGAACATCATCTTCGGCACCGTCATCGACGACACGCTCGGCGACGAGGTGCGCGTGACCGTGATCGCGGCCGGTTTCGACCCCGAGCAGCTCGATGCGAACACGGGTCGCGTGCCAGAGCGCGGTCGTTTCGCGAGCCGCGTTGAGACCATCGACGACCTTCCCGCCGCGACGCGCAGCCGGGCCCAGTCGGGCGAATCGGCAGAGAACGCCGCCGAGTTCGGTGAGGTGATCGTGAGCCCTCCCGTAGAGGAGCAGCTCGTCGATCCCGCATTCGACGGCGAAGACCTCGATCTCGACATTCCCGACTTTCTGAAGTAACCGTGGCTGAGAACTCGGGGCACGAAGGCGCAGCTTCGCTTGCCGGGCGACTCGAAGCCGTGCAACTGGGGCTCGCTGACGCCGCCCGCAGCGCCGGCCGATCGCCCGATGAGCTGACGCTGATCGTCGTGACCAAGTTTCACCCGGCGAGCCTCGTGCGCGATCTTGCCGAGCTCGGCGTGCGAGATGTCGGCGAGAACCGGCATCAGGAGGCGCAGCTCAAGAGCGCAGAGCTCGCGAGCCTTGATCTGCGATGGCACTTCATCGGCCAGCTGCAGACCAAAAAGGCGCGGCAGGCGGCGCAATACGCGCATGCAATCCACTCTGTCGATCGAGAGCGGCTTGTCGACGCGCTCGCGACCGCCGAGGTGCCCAGCCCCATCGACGCGTTTGTGCAGATAAATCTCACTGACGATCCGGGCCGCGGGGGAGCCGCGCCCGCGGAACTCGAGCGCATCGCCGAGCGTGTGCTCGAGACGCCAACGCTGCGGTTGCGCGGCGTGATGGCGGTGGCACCGCTGCCCGAAGAGGAAGAGGCTACGAGCGCGTTTGCCCGCCTGCGCGTGCTTTCGGAGCGCCTGCGCTCGCTCGATCCGAACGCAAGCGCCATCTCTGCGGGCATGACGCACGACTACGTCGAGGCGATCGCGGCTGGCGCGACACACCTTCGAATCGGCAGCGCAATCACGGGAAACAGGCCGGTCGCCGGTTAGTCTCGAAAGCATAACGCGGAACGAACCGGCATTCGTGAAGGAGATTGAGAACATGGGTAATCCGTTGAAGAAGACCATGGTGTTCCTTGGTCTCGCCGAGGAAGAACTCGACGAGCAGGGAAACCCCGTCGAGCCAGTTCGCGCTGAGAGCGAGCCTGCCCCTGCGCCCGCTGCGGCAAAGCCGGCTCAGCGCGCGCCCGTCACCCCACTGCGCAAGGTCGCGCCTGTGCGTCAGGTGATGCCGCAAGCTATGAATGAGATTCTGACTGTGCACCCGACCGAGTACCGCGATGCCGCGACGGTTGCCGAGAGCTTCCGCGAGGGCGTCCCGGTGATCCTCAACCTCTCGCGCATGAACGAGGCCGAGGCGAAACGTCTCATCGATTTCGCCAGCGGCCTGACGATGGGTCTCTCGGGGCGCATCGAACGGGTGACCAGCAAGGTGTTCCTGCTGTCGCCGGAGCACATTGCCACGAGCAATGGCGAGGCGCCGAAGCAGGGCGAGTCGGGCTCGTTCTTCGTCAGCGCCACCGCGTAGTGTAGGTGGCTACCGCGCTTTTCATTGCCGCTCTCATCCTGAAGCTGGCGATTCAGATCTACATTTATGTACTGTGGGCGAGGTTCATCCTCGACTGGGTGCGAGTGCTCAATCCGAGGTTCCGGCCTCGTGGAGTGCTGCTCGTGCTCTTCGAGTTGGTGTTTACGCTCACAGACCCACCGATCAAGATGTTTCGACGCATCTTGCCACCAATTCGCCTCGGTCAGATCTCGCTTGACCTAGGCTGGATGGTGACAATGTTCTGCTGCTGGATCCTTTTGATCTTTATTCCAGTGTGACCTGCATACGATTATTTGCTAGCGTTACCTAGACGACCGCGCAGGCGGTCATCCAAGCGAAAGAGACTTTACGATGGCACTGACTCCCGAAGACGTGTTGAACCAGAAGTTCACGATCACCAAGTTCCGTGACGGCTACGACCTCGACCAGGTCGACGAGTTCCTCGACACGATCGTCGAAGAAATCAAGGAGCGCGAGCAGAACGAGGGCGCGCTTCGCGAGCAGCTCGATGCGGCAAACGCCGAGATCGAGTCGCTCAAGGCGCAGCTCGCGGCGGCTGGCGATCAGGCTCCTGCTTCGGAGCGCACCATCGTGGTCGACGCTCCGGCACCCCAGCCCGCTGCAGCCCCCGTCGCAGCAGCTGAGGCGCCCCGCTCGCACGATGCAGACGCGGTGAAGTCGAGCGCGATGCTGCAGCTCGCGCTCGAGCTGCACGACAAGCACGTGCACGAGGGCGAAACCACTCGCGATCAGCTCATCGCGGCTGCCGAGGAGAAGGCAGACCAGCTCGTCTCGGAGGCCGAAGACAAGCGCGCCGAGGTGCTGCGCAAGCTTGAGGGCGAGAGCAACGATCTGCGCGACGTGATCAAAGAACTGCGCGACTTCGAGGGCGAGTACCGCTCGACCCTGCGTTCGTACATTCAGTCGCAGCTGCGCAACCTCGACGGCTCGCCCGAGCCCGACGGCGCACCCTCCGGCCTCAACTAAGCCGGAGCGTGCAAGAGCAGACTGCTCCTGACCAGCCCGAAACCGCGGCGTCGCCAAGACACCGCGGTTCGGCGTTGGCGCTACTGAGCCTCGCGATTGTCGTGTACGCGACTGACCAGCTCACCAAGAACTGGGTGGTTGCGAATCTGCCCGAGGGGCGCAGCGTGCCCGTACTCGGCGAGTTCCTGCAGTGGTACTTCGTGAGAAACCCCGGCGCTGCCTTCTCGATGGCCAGCGGTGCGACCTGGGTGTTCACCCTGCTCGCTGCCGCCGTGGTTGGCGCGATCATCTGGCAGGTTCGCCATCTCGGTTCGCGTACGTGGGCGATCTTCTTCGCTCTTTTACTCGGAGGCGTGCTCGGAAACCTCACGGACCGTCTCACGAGGGACCCCGGGTTTCCGGTGGGGCACGTGATCGACTTCATCTCGACCCCGTGGATGTTCCCGTGGCCGCTGAGCCCGGCGATCTACAACGTGGCTGATATCGGTATCGTCTCGGCAATGTGCCTATTCGTGCTGATCACGATTCTTGGCTTGCCGATCGACGGCTCGCCCAGGTCGCGTGGTGGCAAGAATGGTGGCGACGCTGAGGCCATCGAGAGTGAAGCCACCGACACGGATTCCACCGAAGAGGATCCCGCCTGATGGAGTACCGTTCGCTGCCCGTGCCTGACGGCCTCGTGGGCAAGCGCGTCGATGCGGCCCTCTCAGCTCTGCTCGGATTCTCGCGCAGCTTCGCCGCCGAGGTCATCCAGGGTGGCGGCGTCACCCTCGACGGCCAGGTGCTCGGCAAATCCGACCGGCTGCACGCCGACGGCTGGCTCGAGGTCAGCTGGGCGCCGAAGGTCGGCCCACAGATCATCCCTGTTGATCTGCCCGAGCTGGGCATCGTCTATGACGACGATGATTTTGTCGTGATCGACAAGCCCGCCGGGGTCGCGGCGCACCCGTCGCTCGGCTGGGAGGGCCCGACTGTGCTCGGTGCACTCGCCGGCGCCGGCTACCGCATTGCTACTTCCGGCCCACCGGAGCGTCAGGGCATTGTGCACCGTCTCGACGTCGGCACGAGTGGGCTCATGGCTGTCGCGAAGAGTGAGATGGCGTATAGCGCACTCAAGTGGGCGTTCAAGCGCCGTGAAGTGAGCAAGATCTACCATACGGTCGTGCAGGGGCACCCCGATCCGCTCGCTGGCACGATCGATGGGCCTATAGGCCGACACCCTGGCAGCGAGTGGAAGTTCGCAGTCACCCGCGACGGCAAGCACTCGATCACGCACTACCGAACCCTCGAGGCGTTTCCATACGCCTCATTACTCGAGGTCGAACTCGAAACCGGCCGCACACACCAGATTCGTGTGCACATGTCGGCGCAGCGGCATCCGTGCGTCGGCGACTCGATGTATGGCGCCGATCCCACGCTCAGCGAACGGCTCGGCCTCGAACGACAGTGGCTGCACGCGATGCGTCTCGGGTTCGCGCACCCTCGAACCGGCGAACCGGTCGAATTCGAGTCGACGTACGCAGCCGACCTCGAGCACGCGCTCGACGTGCTGCGCGGCTGACTTTTCGCTGCTAGCCGCTCCGCTGAGCGGCCTTGGCGTCACGCTCGGCGCGGTACCCTTGAAGGGTTGGTGTGAGCGCGGCGAGAGGGACATGAGTGTCAGGGCAAGACGGGTTCGTTCATCTGCACGTGCACAGCGAGTATTCGATGCTCGACGGTGCCGCGAGGGTTGGCCAGTTGATGGACGCGGTGCGCGATCAGGGCATGCCCGCAATCGCCGTCACCGATCACGGCAACACCTTTGGCGCCTTCGATTTCTGGCGTCAGGCGAAAGATCGCGGGATCAACCCGATCATCGGCATCGAGGCCTATCTCACGCCAGGCACCTTTCGCGGTGACCGTTCGCGAGTGCGCTGGGGCGACGGTGGTGGCGACGACGTGTCAGGTGGCGGCGCCTACACGCACATGACGATGCTCTCGGAGACGACTGAGGGCATGCACAACCTGTTCAGGCTCTCGTCACGATCCAGCATCGAGGGCTACTACTTCAAGCCCCGAGCCGATCGCGAGCTGTTGCATCAGTACTCCAAGGGGCTTATCGCCACGACCGGCTGCCCATCTGGTGAGATTCACACCCGCCTGCGCCTCGGCCAGTACAAGGAGGCGAGAGAGGCCGCAGCCGAGTTTCAGAGCATCTTCGGCAAAGAGAATTTCTTTTGCGAGATCATGGATCACGGCCTCGAGATCGAGCGTCGCGTGCAGAAGGAGCTGCTTGAGATTGCGAAAGATCTCGGGATTCCGCTGCTCGCGACGAACGACCTGCACTACACGCACCAGCACGACGCGAAGTCGCACGAGGCGCTGCTCTGCGTGCAGTCAGGCTCTCGCCTCGACGATCCGAACCGCTTCAAGTTCGACGGTGACGGGTACTACCTGAAGAGCGCTGCCGAGATGCGGCACCTGTTTCGCGAGTTGCCAGAGGCCTGCGACAATACGCTGCTGATCGCCGAGCGCTGTGACGTCTCGTTCAACACCTCAGCGAACTACATGCCGCGCTACCCGGTTCCCGAGGGTGAGAGCGAAGACAGCTGGTTCGTCAAAGAGGTCGAGAACGGCCTGCACTATCGTTACCCGCAGGGCATTCCCGACGCTGTGCGCAAGCAGGCCGAGTACGAGATCGGCGTCATCGTGCAGATGGGCTTTCCGGGGTACTTTCTCGTCGTCGCCGACTTCATCAACTGGTCGAAGAATAACGGCATTCGTGTGGGGCCCGGCCGTGGCTCGGGCGCCGGCTCGATGGTCGCGTACGCGATGCGTATTACCGATCTCGACCCGCTGCAGCACGGCCTCATCTTCGAGCGCTTTCTCAACCCAGACCGTGTCTCGATGCCCGACTTCGACGTCGACTTCGATGATCGTCGCCGCGGCGAGGTCATCAAGTATGTGACCGAGAAGTACGGCGACGAGCGCGTGGCGCAGATCGTGACCTACGGCACGATCAAGTCGAAGCAGGCACTGAAGGATGCCTCTCGTGTGCTCGGTTTTCCGTTCGGCATGGGCGAGAAGCTCACCAAGGCGATGCCGCCGGCGGTGATGGCGAAAGACATTCCGCTCGCCGGAATCACCAACCCCGAGCACCCGCGCTATAAAGAGGCCGCAGAGTTTCGCGCGGTGTTGCAAGAAGATCCCGATGCCAAGACCGTCTACGAGACCGCACTCGGGCTCGAGGGCCTGAAGCGTCAGTGGGGCGTGCACGCGGCGGGAGTGATCATGTCGAGCGATCCGCTGCTCGACATCATTCCAATCATGAAGCGCGAGCAAGACGGCCAGATCGTCACGCAGTTCGACTACCCGACCTGCGAGGGCCTCGGGCTCATCAAGATGGACTTTCTGGGGTTGCGCAACCTCACGATCATCTCCGACGCGCTCGAAAACATCAGGCAGAACAAGGGCGAAGAGCTCGATCTTGAGCACCTCGCGCTCGATGACACAGCTTCGTATGAACTGCTCGCCAGGGGCGATACGCTCGGCGTGTTTCAGCTCGATGGCGGCCCGATGCGCGGCCTGCTGCGCCTGATGAAGCCCGACAACTTCGAAGACATCTCGGCCGTGCTGGCGCTGTATCGCCCTGGCCCCATGGGCGCCGATTCGCACACGAACTACGCGCTGCGCAAGAACGGGCTGCAGCCCATCACCCCGATCCACCCGGAGCTCGAAGAGCCGCTGCGAGAGATTCTCGACACCACCTACGGTCTCATCATCTACCAAGAGCAGGTGATGTCGATCGCGCAGAAGGTCGCCGGGTTCTCGCTCGGCCAGGCTGATATTCTGCGCCGCGCCATGGGCAAGAAGAAGAAAGAAGAACTCGACAAACAGTACGAGGGCTTCGCCGGCGGCATGAAAGAGCGGGGCTTCTCGGAGGCGGCGATCAAGTCGCTCTGGGACATTCTGCTGCCGTTCTCTGACTACGCATTCAACAAAGCTCACTCTGCCGCATACGGGCTCGTCAGCTACTGGACTGCCTACCTGAAAGCTCATTACCCGGCCGAATACATGGCCGCGCTGCTCACGAGCGTCGGCGACTCGAAAGACAAGCTCGCGGTCTACCTCAACGAATGTCGTCGAATGGGCATCAAAGTGTTGCCGCCGGCAGTGAACGACTCGTTCGCCGACTTCTCGGCGGTCGGCAGCGACATTCGCTTCGGGCTCGGCGCAGTGCGCAACGTCGGCACCCACGTGGTCGCCGGCATTCGCGAGGCGCGTGAGACGAAGGGCTCGTTCGAGAGCTTCAGCGACTTTCTCAAGAAAGTACCGCTCACCGTGCTCAATAAGCGAACTATCGAGTCGCTCATCAAAGCGGGCGCCTTCGACGGCCTTGGCGGCACCCGCCGCGCGCTTGTCGAGATTCACGAGGCCTCGGTCGAGAGCTCGGTGAAAGAAAAGCGTGCCGAGGAGAACGGCGATGTCGGCTTCGACTTCGACAGCCTCTTCGCTGAGGCGGCTGAGGACGCGGGGGAAGACGCGGCAAGCGTCTCACTGGTGCCCGATCGCCCCGAATGGACGAAGAAGGACAAGCTGGCCTTCGAGCGCGAGATGCTCGGCCTGTACGTCTCGGATCACCCGCTTCGCGGGCTCGAGAACGCGCTCGCAAAAGAGTCGTCGTCGACCGTGGAACACCTCACGAACCCCGATTCGAAGGTCGACGGCGAGACGGTGGTGGTTGCGGGCCTGCTCACCGGCGTGCAGCATCGCACTGCGAAGTCGGGCAACCTTTACGGGCAGGTCACCATTGAAGACTTCACCGGTGAGATTCAGGCGCTCTTCATGGGCAAGTCATACCAGGAGTTCGGTGCGCTGCTGCAGGCGGACACCATTGTCGCGCTTCGAGGCAAGATCAACGTTCGCGATGACGGCGTCTCAATGCACGCCTACGGCGTGAAACCGATCGACACGGGCGTGCAAGACGAGGCCACGACCCTACCGCTCACCATCTCGGAGAACCGGGCGACAGAAGACCTCATGGAAGAGCTGAAGCGAGTCTTCGAACGCCATCCCGGCACAAGCGAGGTGCGCCTGAACCTGCTGACCGCCACAGGGGTGCGCGTGTTCGAGCTGCCGAT
This sequence comes from Leucobacter sp. UBA1945, assembly GCA_002336855.1. Classification (GTDB taxonomy): domain Bacteria; phylum Actinomycetota; class Actinomycetes; order Actinomycetales; family Microbacteriaceae; genus Leucobacter. The sequence goes on from DDEV01000140.1 coordinate 9,677, forward strand.
TACGGTGCGGGTGAACGCCGACCTCTACGGTGAGCTCAAAGGGCTGCTCGGTCCGCGCTGTCTTGTGGAAGTAGGCTAGAAGTCATGCGCGAGACCCAGCAAAAGATTATCGCGGCGCTCGCCGCCACACCTGAGATCGACGCGGGAGCCGAGATTGAGCGACGCGTCGCGTTTCTCGTCGACTACGCGGCCGGTATACCCGGCGTGCGCGGATTCGTGCTCGGCATTTCGGGCGGTCAGGACTCGTCACTGGGCGGTCGTCTTGCTCAGCTCGCGGTGGAGCGGCTACGAGAGGCGGGGCACGAGGCCGAGTTCATCGCCATGCGGTTGCCGTATTCGGTGCAGCGCGACGAAGACGATGCCCAGCTCGCGCTCGATTTTATTCGTGCCGACCGCGAGGTGACCGTCGATATCGCCCCAGCCGTCGAGGGGCTTGTCTCGATGGTCGATCGCGCGACCGGTGAGCCGGTGAGCGATTTCAACAAGGGCAACGTGAAGGCGCGGATGCGCATGGTCGCGCAGTACGCAATCGCGGGTGACCGTTCGCTGCTCGTGCTCGGCACCGATCACGCCGCCGAGGCGATTACAGGCTTCTTCACGAAGTTCGGCGACGGCGCGGCAGATGTCATGCCGCTCGCGGGGCTCACGAAACGGCAGGGCGCGCAGATGCTGCGTCACCTGGGTGCGCCGGATCGGCTCTGGCAGAAGGTTCCGACCGCCGATCTGCTCGATGGCATCCCGGGGCAGAGCGACGAAGACAGTCTCGGCGTGAGCTACACCCAGATCGACGATTACCTTTCGGGCAAGTCGATCGACGAGGCGGCCGCCGAAAACCTCGAGCGGCGCTACCGCGCCTCCGAGCACAAGCGGCACCTGCCTGTCACCCCGACAGACACCTGGTTTGCGGCGGCCCGAACCCAGGGCAGCAGTGACATCAGCAACGGCAACACACACGAGGGAGCACCCACCGAATGACCACCACCTTTGTACTCGCCGGCGGCTGCTACTGGTGCCTCGACGCCGCCTATCGCGCGTTGCAGGGCATTGTCGACGTGCACTCGTGCTTCACGGGCGGGCACACCCCGTACCCGAGCTACGAGCAGGTGTGCACGGGCTCGACCGGGCATGCCGAGGCCGTAGCGGTCACGTTCGACGAGTCAGTGCTGCCCGTCGAGGTGGTGCTTGACGCATACTTCACGATGCACGACCCCACCCAGCTCAACCGCCAGGGTAACGACATCGGCACGCAGTACCGCTCGGCGATGTTCTATGCCAACGAAGCGCAGCGTGAACTGTTCGAGGCCGCACGCGCACGAGCGGGGGAGTACTGGCCCGGCGAGATCGTCACCGTCATCGAGCCGCTCGGCGAGGTGTTCCCCGCACCCGAGGAGCACCAAGACTTTTTTGCGAAGAACCCGACCCAGGGTTATTGCATGGCCGTGGCTGTGCCCAAGGTCAACAAGGTGCGCGCGGGCTTTGCCAAGTACATCGTGTGATCGGGCCCTGTGGGCCGCGGCGTTCTAAGCCGCCGCCTGCCAGCCGATCGCCTCTTCCGGCGTGACGTCGCCTGTCGGCGCAACGGTGGCCGCGCTCCCGCTTGATGAGGGGTGCTTGGCTTCGTCACTCAGCGAACCCCCTTGCTGCCCAGCCGCGGCCTCGCCGTCGTTTCTGCCGCCGACCCGTTTCTCGAAACGGGTCACGCCCCAGCGCACATCGTGCCCGAGGGCTTCGGCCTCGATCTCGATCGAGGTGCCTCTGCGGTCGTCTTTCTCCCACTTGCGCATTCTGAGCCGACCCGTGACCATTACCCGATCGCCCTTGCGAAATGATTCGTGTGCGTGGCTGGCCAGGCTTCTGAACGAGACGACGCCGAACCAGTTGGTGTCTCCGTCGACCCACTCCTGCTTCTCCCGGTCGTACCTGCGCTCATCGCTCGCGAGCCGAAACGAGCAGAGCTGCGTGCCAGAGGACGGATTGATGAGCTTCGGGTCGGTAGCGATAGTGCCGACGACGTGAATGATGGTGGTCATAGGGGTTCCTGTTCTTCATTGAATCTCGGGCGTGATGCCCCTTTCGGTACCAGCTTGCGCCCCTCGCGAGGGCGTGACCGACCAAACCGAGAAATCTGTGGAGAAGCCCGTTATTGGCATGCCTGTGAGCGACAAACGGAGGTCTGCAGCGGGTCGCCTCGATCCCACTCACCAATCTCACGCCCAGCATTGGCCGGATACACTGACACACATGTCTCGCTCGCGAAAGAAGTTGCCGCTCATCGCGCTGTGCGCAGTAGCGGCTGTCGGGCTCACCGCCTGTGTTTCAGCACCCGCGCCGATCGAGCGACCCACCAAAGACGAGAACTTTCAGAAGCCGGAGGCTCCGCCCGAGTTCTTTCCAGAGGGCACCGCAGACGAGAATCTGCCCTACTTTCACGAGACGCTGCGTCAGTTTGCGGTGGGAACGGCTCCAGTTCAGGGGACGCCCGTAGTCGACGCCGTGGCTGCGGCCGGCTTCGATAAGACCAAGATGCAGGTCAGCTTCGACGAGAGCAAGACCGACCTCGTCGCCGACAACATTTTCGTGTCGGTCTTGATCGGTCAAGACTGCCTCATCGGCCAGGTCGTTGTCGCAGACCGAAGCTTCGTCACCGAGGCGGCCCCTGCGGTCGGCCCCGACAAGAGCCTCTGCCTGATCGGAACGACGCGCCCGATCGACTGGTAGCCGAAGCCGCACCGGTACCCAGATCTGCCTGTCGCTCGGCTAGACTGAAGCCGATATGGCTGAATACATTTACCAGATGGTTCGCGCCCGCAAAGCGGTCGGCGAAAAGCTCATCCTCGACGACGTCACCATGGCGTTTCTTCCCGGGGCCAAGATCGGCATGGTCGGCCCGAACGGTGCCGGCAAGTCGACGATCCTGAAGATCATGGCGGGCCTCGACACCCCGTCAAACGGCGAAGCCTCGCTCGCGCCAGGCTTCACTGTCGGCATTTTGATGCAGGAGCCCGAGCTCGACGAGTCGAAGACCGTGCTGCAGAACATCGAAGAGGGCGTTGCGACAAAGGCGAAGCTCGATCGCTTCAACGAGATCTCGGCGCTCATGGCCGAGCCAGACGCCGACTTCGACGCGCTGCTCGCCGAGATGGGCACACTGCAAGAAGAGATCGACGCGGTCGACGGCTGGGATCTCGACAACCAGCTCGAGCAGGCGATGGATGCGCTGCGCACCCCGCCGGCGGACGCGATGGTCGGCCCGCTCTCGGGCGGCGAGAAGCGCCGCGTTGCCCTGGCAAAGCTTCTGCTGCAAAAGCCCGACCTGCTGCTGCTCGACGAGCCCACGAACCACCTCGACGCCGAGAGCGTGCTCTGGCTCGAGCAGCACCTGCAGAAGTACCCAGGCGCGGTCATCGCGATTACGCACGACCGGTACTTCCTCGACAACGT
>DDEV01000096.1 GCA_002336855.1 Leucobacter sp. UBA1945
GGGCTCGTACTCGACTCGCCCGCGCTCGACTGGCCGTCGCTGCTTCGGCAGCAGGCGAAGCTCGCCCATCTGCCCGCCGCGATCGCCGAACTCGGGGTGCTGCTGCTGCGCCTCGGGCTCGTGCGCGGTGCCGTTGCGGGCGTGCGTGGCACCGATCTCGCCGCGCTCACGGCGCAGAAACTCGCTGCACTCATTCGCGTGCCCACCCTGATTCACGCGAGCGCGGGCGATACCTTCGTGCCGTGGGAGGGTTCGCTGCGGGTGGCGCAGCTGCGTTCGTCGTTCGTGCGGCTGCACCCATCTCGCGGCGAACACGTGAAGCTCTGGAACGCCGACCCCGTGGGCTGGGAGGCCGAGACCGCGCACTTCTTGCGGGGGCTTGACGAGGTCTAGACACCAGCTACGAAGAGGTGCGCAGTTACCGGACGATAGAATTGCACGCGATGTCTCATTCTGCTCAGCACACCGCAGCCCGCCTCGTCGACCGCCACCCCGAGATCTCGGGTACCGAGCTGGTCGCGACCCTGGTGCCCCCGCGTCAATTCGATGGCGCGACCTTCGACTCCTATCGACCAGACGAGAACTATCCCTCGCAGGCCGAGGCTCGCGACACACTGCGCGCGTTCGCCGAGCCAGAGGCACCGATCTCGCGCGGCGGCGGGTTTCTCGGCTTCGGGCGCAAGAAGGCGCCCGCCGAGGCTCGAACCGGAGCGATCACCAAACCGGGCGTCTACCTCGACGGCGGCTTTGGCGTGGGCAAGACTCACCTGCTCGCGGCAACCTGGCATGCAACGGCCGGTCGCAAGTACTTCGGCACCTTCATTGAATACACCGCGCTCGTCGGCGCGCTCGGCTACGCGGGAGCGCTCGGCGTGCTGCAGGGCGCCCGCCTCATCTGCATCGATGAGTTCGAGCTCGATGATCCGGGCGACACGATGCTGATGACTCGGCTCATCGGCGACCTCACGGCCACGGGCTCGAGGATCGTCGCGACCTCGAACACGCCGCCAAACGCGCTGGGCGAGGGTCGCTTCGCCGCCGCAGACTTCATGCGCGAGATCCAGGCGATGGCAGACCGCTTCGTCACCATCCGCATCGACGGCGTCGATTACCGCCAGCGCGATCTCGACGGCGACGCCATCTCGCTGAGCGAAGATGCTTACCGCTTTACTCTCGCCGACGTCGTTGCGTCGGGGGAGCGCATGACCGACGACTCTTTTGGGGACCTCATCGCGCATCTCGCGACCGTGCACCCGTCGAACTACATCGGCATGCTCACCGGCGTGCGTGTGATCGGCCTTCGCGACGTCTTCGAACTCACCGATCAGTCGGCCGCGCTTCGCTTCGTCGCATTCATCGACCGTGTCTACGATGCCCAGATTCCGATTCGCGCGACCGGTGTGCCGCTCACCAAAATTTTTGGTGGTGGCATGCTCGACGGCGGATACCGCAAGAAGTACCTGCGCTGCATGTCGCGCCTCAACGCGCTCACGCAGAGCGAGCTCACCGCGTGAACGATCTGACGGGTTGGCTCGCGTCAATGCCCGGATGGTTGCAAACCCTGTTTTTGGTGGCGCTTGCGGTGCTCGTCCTATGGGGGCGAAAGCGCGGCGGCAAACGCACTCCGCCCTCGCGCCCCGGCACTCGCCCAAGCGGCGCTCAGTGGGCGAAGCCGAGCCCGGGCCAAGCCGGAACTGACGCGACTCGTGACCTCAGGCCAACCGAGATCCGCTCGCTGCAGATGCAATATGCCCCGCAGAATGACGGAGCCCCCGACCCAGGCGAAGTGGTCTGGACCTGGGTGCCCTTCGCCGAGAACGATGGGCGTGGCAAGGATCGCCCCGTGCTGCTCATGGCGCGAATCGGCACGAACGCATGGGCCGGGTGCTACCTGAGCACCAAGGAACATCGCAACTTTGTTTCGGTGGGCAGCGGGAGCTGGGATTCGCTGCGCCGCGAGAGCTTCCTGTCGCCGGAGCGGGTGCTGCGAGTCACCGAGTCCGGAATGCGAAGAGAATCCATGGCTGTCGATCCCGCGCGCTTCAAAAACGCAGCCGATGCCGTGCGAAAGTGGCATCGACTGCCGTAGCTCGCTTTCGGTGCGCGAGGCTTCCCGCCTATTCTGGCTCGGCTCGAGTGCTGCTCCACTCGATGAGCGCCTGCTGACATCGATGGTGATAGTTAGAGGGCGATGTTATGGTCGTTCGGCCGGTGCGATTTTGCCGGGATCGACTTAGAGTATCGACATGGGCCTTCTCACCTTCAGTCTCAACATCACGCTCGACGGTTGCATCGACCACCAAGAGGGCATTGCCGACGACGAGACGCATGCCTATTTCACCGAACTCATGAACGAGAGCGGCGCCATGCTCTGGGGTCGCACCACCTACGAGATGATGGAAAGCTACTGGCCGGCCGTCGCCCGTGGTGAAATTGGCGCGCCCGCTGCGCTTGTCGAATGGGCGCAGGCGCTCGAGGTTAAACCGAAATACGTGGTGTCATCGCGGCGAAACGACTTTCCGTGGACCAACAGCCATCACCTCAGCGGCGAGCTGACCGAGGCTGTGACCGCGTTGAAAGCGGCGACCCCCGCGGGCGTTCTCGTCGGTAGCGCACAACTTGCTACCGCGTTGGATCGGCTCGAACTGATCGACGAATACAAGTTTCTTGTGCACCCAATGATTGCCGCGCACGGCCCCAAGCTCTACGAGTCGGGGCTGCCGAGCACCCGTCGTCTCGAATTGATCTCTGCGGCACCGTTGAGCAACGGTGTGGTCGCGATGCACTATCGCCGCAGCTGACTGCCCGGGGCCGAGATTCGGTGACAACGCAAAAGGCGGTGAGTTTTCACTCACCGCCTTTTAGCTGTTCGCGTGCGCGGAGGGGGACTTGAACCCCCACGCNNAGCGCGTCTGCCATTCCGCCACCCGCGCGAACCACTCGCCGATCCTTTCCGGCGAACAGGGAATAACCTAGCACGGAAACTTGCGACGTACGAAATCGGGCGAACCCCGACACGCCGAACGGTCGCAATTTCGACTGCTCAGGCGTAGCCTTGAAGCAGGGTTCGCGCCCGCGAAGCCGTTGATTTTGCAGGGAAGTGAGTGACATGATCCAGCGCGACACGAACGAGCAGAAACTCGCTTCGCAGCAAGACCACGAATCCGACCCGGCGCGCACACCGGGTGACGGCTGGGTCGACGAGGGCGGGGCTTCGCATCTCGGCCCAGCGACGCATCTCGACGCCGCGCACGTCGCGAACGAGCACCAGGGCACGGCGCAGCACGGCGACTCCGAATCAACCGAGTGAGAATGTCGGCGGGTCTCGCTACTGTGGAGACATGACCGAACACGCACCAGAGACCACCCCCCTCTCAGAAACTGCGAGCATCGCGCGCGACCTGATTCGCTTTGACACCTCGAACCGCGGCGAAGGCGACGCGAACCCCGAGTCTGACGCCGCGGCATACGTGTCGCGATATCTCGAGCAGCTCGGGCTTGCCCCAGTCACAATCGAGTCTGCGCCGGGTCGCGCGAGTGTGATCGCTCGGGTCGCCGGGGCAGACGCCTCGCTGCCAGCGCTCGTGCTGCACGGTCACCTCGACGTGGTGCCGGCAGACCCGGCGAACTGGAGCGTCGACCCGTTCGCGGGCGTCGTGAAGGATGGCATGCTCTGGGGTAGGGGTGCTGTCGACATGAAAGACATGTGCGCGATGATGCTCACCGCAGTCGCCGAACTCCTTCGAGCGGGCGAGCAGCCGAGGCGCGAGGTGATCCTCGCGTTCTTCGCCGACGAAGAGAACGGCGGCGTGTTCGGGGCGCATTACCTCGTCACGCATCACCCGGAGCTCTTCGAGGGCGCAGCCACGGCCATCAGCGAGGTGGGTGGCTACTCGATAGAGCTGAACGGATCGCGCGCCTACCTCATTCAGACGGGTGAGAAGGCGCTCGACTGGATCAAACTTCGCGCCCGCGGCACCGCAGCGCACGGCTCGCGAGTGTGGCACGACAATGCGGTGACCCGCCTCGCGGGGGCGATCGCCGCGCTCGGGCGGCACGAGTGGCCGCTTGCACTGTGTGACACGACGAGCGAGCTCATCGCCGAGATCGCAAAGATCTACGGCGAAGACCCCGAGACGGTTGACGCCGAGCAGCTCATTCTGCGCACGGGCAAGGCCGGCGGCTTTATTCAGGCGAGCCTGCGAAACACGAGCAACCCGACAGTGTTGCGCGCCGGGTACAAGCACAACGTGATTCCCGATACGGCCGAGGCGCTCGTCGACGTGCGCTCACTCCCGGCAGACCAGCCTGGCATTCTTGCTGAGATTCAGCGCATTGTCGGAGACGACATCGAGATCGAGACCGTGCACAGTGACGTCGGGCTAGAAGTGCCCTTCGCCGGCGAGGCAGTCGACGCAATGATCGAAAGCCTTCGACTGCACGACCCCGAGGCAAAGGTGTTGCCATATCTGCTCTCGGGCGGCACCGACAACAAGGCGCTGAGCCGCCTGGGCATTACCGGGTACGGTTTCGTGCCGCTGCGGCTTCCGGCAGACCTCGATTTTCCGGGAATGTTTCACGGCGTCGACGAGCGGGTGCCGCTTGAAGCACTTGACTTTGGCCACCGCGTGCTCGCCGATCTGCTGCGTCGCTACTAAGGCCCGGCAGATCGCACGTTAGTCTTGATCGGGGTTCTGGCGCACCAGAGTGCCCGAACCAGCACGAGTTGATCGTCGCAAGGCGAACAACAGACGGAGGAACCAAAGCCCATGGGCATCTTTGAGGCCATTCTGCTCGGCATCATTCAGGGACTCACAGAGTTTCTACCGATCTCGTCGAGCGCGCACCTGCGCATCGCGAGCGAACTCATGGGTATCGGCGACGCCGGCGCTGCCTTCACCGCGATCACCCAGCTCGGCACCGAGACCGCGGTGATTGTGTTCTTCTGGCGAGACATCACTCGTATTATCGGCCGCTGGTTCAGGTGGCTGTTCGGCGGCGTGCCTCGACGCGATCCCGACGCGTTGCTCGGCTGGTGGATCATTCTGGGAAGCGTGCCTATCGTTATCGGCGGGCTGCTCTTCGAAGGCGCCATTGACCACACGCTGCGCTCCCTCTGGTTTGTCGCCATTGCGCTGATCGTCTTCGGCCTGCTGCTGGGCTGGGCCGATCGCGTCGGCAAGCAGCAGTTCGAGCTGAAGCAGATGACCTGGAAGCACGCCGTCGTCTATGGCATCGCGCAGGCCCTTGCGCTGATACCCGGGGTTTCGCGCTCCGGTGGCACCATCACTGCTGGTCGTCTCATGGGGTACACACGCGAGCAGGCTGCTCGTTACTCGTTCCTGCTAGCGATTCCGGCCGTATTCGGCTCGGGAGGGTACAAGCTCGTGAAGGCAATCGGCGATCCGTCGAGCACCCCGATGGCCGAAACGCTCATCGCGACCGTGGTTGCGTTCGCTATCGCCCTCGTCGTCATTGGCGTATTCATGAAATACATCTCGAAGGGCAGCTTCATGCCGTTCGTGATCTACCGCGTCGCACTCGGCGCCCTGATCCTAGTGCTGCTTGCCACCGGCGTGCTCGAGGCAAACAGCGCACCGGCCGCAGCCGCTGCCATTGGGGGCGCCCAGTGAGAACCTGGACTGCGCCAACGATTCCGTCGCTGCCCGGCACCGGGCAGCCCCCACGACTGTTCAACACCGCCTCGGGCCGTCTTGAGCACCCGCCGCTTTCGAACGAGCAGGCGACGCTCTACGTCTGCGGCATCACCCCATACGACGCGACCCACCTCGGTCACGCAGCAACGTACCTCGCGTTCGATGTCATGCAGCGCGCTTGGATCGACGCGGGCATCGAAACCGTCTACGCCCAAAACATCACCGACGTCGACGACCCGCTGCTCGAGCGCGCGAAGGCCACCGGCGTCGACTGGAAGCACCTTGCCGACGATCAGATCTCACTCTTTCGAAGTGACATGTTTCGCCTCGGCATGCTGCCTCCGCAGCACTACGTCGCGGTCACCGAGCGCATCGAAGAGATCGCGGGAGCTGTTGCCAGGTTGCGCGAACTCGGCCTCGCCTATGAGGTGCCGACCGCTGACTCGGAGGGTGACGACCTCTACTTCGATGTGCGTCAGGCTCAGGTCGCGAGCGAATGGCGCCTCGGCGACGTCGCGCCCTATGACGCGCAGCTCATGCGTCAGCTGAGCGCAGAGCGCGGCGGCGACCCACAGCGCGAGGGAAAGCGCGACCCGCTCGACCCGCTGCTCTGGCGGGCCGCCCGCGAGGGCGAGCCAAGCTGGCCGTCAGAAGTGGGGGCGGGGCGACCTGGCTGGCACATCGAATGCTCGGTGATCGCCGCCGGCGCTCTGGGCAACGCGTTCACGGTGCAGGGTGGCGGAGCAGACCTCGTGTTTCCGCACCACGAGTTCACGGCTGCGCACGCAACGGCTCTTTCCGGCACACCCCTCGCGCACGCATACTGCCACGTCGGTCTCATCTCGTACCAGGGGCACAAGATGTCGAAGTCTCGCGGCAACCTGGTGCTTGTCTCTCGACTCCTCGAGGCGGGAGCCAATCCGTCGGCTATTCGACTCGGCATTCTGGCTCACCACTATCGCTCAGAGTGGGAATGGTTCGACGAGGATCTGCAGACGGCGCATCGCCGTCTGCACGCCTGGCGTGAAGGCATCGCACGTGTCTCTGACGACCCGCTCGATGCGCACGAGGTGCTTGCCCAGCTGCGTCAGGCACTGGCAAACGATCTCGACACCCCAGTGATGCTCGCCACGCTCGACGCAGCCCTAGACCGGGGAGTCGATCAGCCGGGGCTCATCGCCGATGCCGTGGAAGCGCTCCTCGGCGTGACTTTGCTTCAAGCGGAGGTACCCGCGAACTAAGCGGGCTCAGCGCTCGGTGCCGGTCAGCGCTCGGTGCCGGTGCCGTTCTCGGGGTCGATGTTGAGGTACTTCTCGAACTCATGAGCGATGGCCTCGCCCGTGGTTTCGGGGGCCGAAGCGGCGTCTCGCGCTGCCTCGAGCGTGCGAATGTAGCTCGACATGTCTTCATCAGCGGCGGCGATGCGATCGATGTTCGCCTCCCACTCGGTGGCCTCTTCGAGCAGGGTGCCGCGCGGAATCACCACGTCGAGCAGCTCCTCGAGCTTGTCGAGAATCGCGAGTGTCGCCTTCGGCGAGGGTGAGCTGTGCACATAGTGCGGCACTTGCGCCCAGAGCGAGAGTGACGGCACGTCGGCGTCGGCGAGCGCAAGTTCGAGCACGGTGGTGATGCCGACTGGCCCTTCGTAGTCGCTGCGGGTCGCGCCCGTGCGAGCGCGCAACTCGGCGCTCTCGCTGCTCAGGGTGGTGACGATCGGCCTCGAGTGTGGGGAATCAGAGAACAGTGATCCGATGATGATCACGGTGTCGATCTGCCAGATGTCTACGAGGTCGACGATCTCATCTGCGAAGGCACCCCAGTCTCGGGCCGGTTCGACGCCCGCGAGCAGAAAGATCTCGGTGACGGGCGTGCCGTCAATGCGGCGAATGGTGTCTGCGTGCGGCTCGTCTGAGACTCCGGGCCTGTGCACCGTGCCGTAGAGGCGGGTCTCTGGCCACTCGAGCACGCGCTTGCCCTGCGCATCGAAGCTGACTTTCGGGCGGTGCACCTGAAAGTCGACGAATCCGTCTGCGCCGATCGTGTGGAGCATCTCGGCATCGGTGAGTTCGCCGAGGTGCTGCAACACGGTCGTCGTCGCCGCGCCAGCGTCGCTCCAGCCCTCGAACGCGGCGATCATGACGCGTTCAGAGGAGGGGGAATGCTCGACGTGGTTCATTTACCCAGAATAGCCGCCGCAATGCCGCCTCGGTGAACGCTTGCCCACGCGGCAGACTAGACTTTTCTCGATGACTTCAGACACTCTTGCCGCGGTTCTTTGGGACATGGACGGCACGCTCATCGATTCTGAACCGCTCTGGATCGAGGTCGAGCTGGCGATGCTTCGTCGCTACGGCCTCGAAATGAGCGCCGAGACGCACGAGCGCATGATCGGTTCGGGCCTCTGGGAGGCCGCTGAGCACTTTCGCGAGCTCGGCGTTCCGCTGAGCGCCGACGAGATCGTTGCAGAGTGGGTTGAGAGCGTCGAGCGTGGGATCGCCGAGACCGAGCCGCAATGGCGACCCGGGGCGCGCGAACTGCTTGCTTCGCTTCTCGCCGCCGGCATTCCGTGCGCGCTCGTCACAATGTCGACTCGCTCGCTTGCTGACGCGGTGGTGGCGATGCTGCCGCAGGGAACCTTTCAGGCGATCATTGCGGGCGATGAGGTCGAGCACGAGAAGCCACACCCAGACCCGTACTTGCGCGGGGCGGCAGCGCTCGGTATTCCGACGTCGGCCTGCTTGGCCTTCGAGGATTCGCCGACCGGCCTCACCTCGGCTCACGCATCTGGCGCCGTCGCGATCGGCGTCCCCAACATGGTGTCGCTCGATGAGGCGCCCAGCCACGCGCTGCTGCCAACGCTCGCCGGGCTCGACGCCGAGATGGTAGCCGCGCACTTCGCCAGGCTCCGTGAGCAGAATCACACACTTTCAGACAAGAACGTTGCCGAGGAGGCCGTACTGTGACCACCGCAGAACACACTTCTGTACCCGAGCACGCCCCGAACCTGAGCGGGCCTTTCGGCTACGGCGACCGGGTGCAGCTGACAGGCCCGAAGGGGCGCCTGAACACCATCACGCTCGTGCCGGGGGGCGAGTTTCACAGCCACCGCGGCATGGTGAAGCACGACGACCTCGTTGGGCTGCCCGATGGGTCGGTGGTGAGCAACAGTAGTGACGAGGAGTACCTCGCGCTGCGCCCGTTGCTCAGCGACTTCGTCATGTCGATGCCCCGTGGCGCGGCGATCGTGTACCCGAAAGATGCCGCGCAGATCCTTTCGCTCGCAGATATCTTTCCGGGTGCCAGGGTTGTCGAGGCAGGCGTCGGTTCGGGTGCGCTTTCGCTGCACCTGCTGCGGGCGGTGGGCGAGCGGGGCGAACTGCTTTCGTTCGAGCGTCGGGAGGAGTTCGCCGAGATCGCAACATCGAACGCTGCGGCCTTCTCTGGTGCAGTTCCTGCAAACTGGACGGTGACCGTAGGAGACCTGCAGGACGCCCTGCCGAGCCACTGCGAGAGTGGATCGGTAGACCGCGTCGTGCTCGACATGCTCGCCCCCTGGGAGTGCGTCGACGTAGTCGCAGAGGCGCTCAAGCCCGGCGGCGTGCTGATCTGTTACGTAGCAACTGTGACGCAGCTTTCGCGCGTGGCCGAAGAGTTGCGCCGCTCGGGTCTGTTCACCCACCCTCAGGCCAACGAGACAATGGTTCGCGGCTGGCACGTCGAGGGCCTCGCGGTGCGCCCGGACCATCGCATGGTCGCGCACACGGGCTTTCTCATCACTGCACGCAGACTCGCCCCGGGCGCGAAGCTGCCGCAGCTCAAGCGCCGTGCGTCGAAGGGCGAATATACCGAGGCCGATGTCGCGGCGTGGACCCCGGATCTCGTGAGCGAAGAGAAGGGCGAGTGGAGCGAGGAGTCGATCGGCCAGTGGTCGAAGAGCGACAAGGTGCTCCGCAAGAAAGTGCGCTTGGCGCAGCGCTTCGCGCGTGAGCGCGGCGCCGGCGACGAAACCGCCGGCGACGAGCGCTAAACCATCGCGTGCCGCGCGTGGGCTCCAAGCCGCCTCGGCTAAGCTAATCAAGTTGTCGCATTCTTTGAGAGGGTGTCATGCGTCGTCGAGTTATTCCTTTTGTTGCGGTTGCCGCGGTTGCCGCATCGGTGCTTACCGGCTGCTCTGCCGCGTCGCAGGCCGATAACTGCGCGCCCACGCTGTCCCCAGGTGCGTTGAGCGACAGTGTCAAGGTGAGCGGCGACAGTGCCGACACGCTGAAGGTCAGCTTCAGCAAGGCAACGGAGGCAGCGAACCCCCAGCGCAGCATCGTGCAGCAGGCCGACTCAACGTCGGCCAAGCGCGGCACGCTTGTCGAGGAGGGCATGATTTTCAAGGCGAATCTCGCCTATGTCGACGCCGTGAACGGCGAGGTACTGCAGGTTGCCCCGACGTTCGGCACCGATGAGGGCGTGCCTTACCTCGCCGACGCGCAGGCGGGCCCCGTGTTCGATGCGGTGCTCTGCGCTGCAGTCGGAGACATAGCTGCGGTCGTCGTATCCGAGCAAGACAGCGCGGCAATGGGTGCCGAGGGGCAGCTGCTGTTGCTCGCGCAGATCACCGACGCGACTGTCACACGTGCCACTGGTTCATCGCGGGCCTTGCCCAGCGGTTTCCCTGCGGTGACCAACGACGAGACCGGCCGGCCCGGCATCGTGCTTCCGCCGCAGCAGGCACCGAGCAAGATGAAGAGCGCGCCGCGTATCGAGGGGACGGGCGAGAAGGTCACCGCCGAGCAAAACGTCATCGGTCACGTGCTCACCGTGAGCTGGGACGGGCAGCAGGTGAAGAACACCTGGGAGAGCCTGCCGGAAGGCTTCGGCAACGAAGAGTCGAGCGTTCAGACCGGCGCGACCTTCCGTGAGGCCCTCACCGGCTACCCGGTCGGCTCGCAGGTAGTGGTGATCGAACCGGGCGACGGGCAGCCGCGCGTCAGCGTAGTCGATATTCTTGCGGTCGTCTAAGCGAGCTTTGTGACTGGCTCGTCGGCTCCGAAGCGGGTTCCGAGCGAGGAGCGCGTCTTCAGTCTGGTGCTCGCGCTTGTCGCGAGCCCGCAGGGGCTCACCAAGTCTGAGTTGCTTTCGAGCGTCTACGGGTATTCGCAACGATACGACCGAGGCGTCATCGACTCGAGTCTCGAGCGTCAGTTCGAGCGCGACAAGGCGCAGGTGCGCGAGCTCGGCATTCCAGTAGAAACCATCGATTCGCCGCTCGAACCCGGCAACAATCAGCTCACCCGATACCGTATCTCGAAAGAGCGCTTGCAGCTTCCAGAAGACGTGCGCTTCTCGGCAGACGAGTTGATGCTGCTGAAGATGGCCTCGCTGGCGTGGAGCGACGGAAGTCTTGGCGCCGAGTCGCGCTGGGCATCGATGAAACTGACTTCGCTCGGGGTTAACCTCGACGTGCGAAACCTGGGAATCGCGCCCAGACTGAGCATCCTCGAACCAGCCGCACCTGCGTTGCAGCTTGCAATCAACGAGGGCAGAGTGGTGCGCTTCGACTACCGGCTGCCGAGCCGACCGAGCGCGCTGTCGCGTCACGTCGCTCCGCTTCGATTGCACCGTGCAGAAGGGCGCTGGCACCTGATCGCCTACGACCTCGAGCGCGAAAGCAGCCGTGTGTTTCTGCTGTCGCGGATCGCTTCAGAGGTCGTCGTGACCCAGGATCCGTTCGATCCCGCGCTTCGTGCACACATCGAACCCGCTCTCGCGGAACTGCTGCGGTTGCCATACGAGCAACGCGCGGTCGTTTTGGTGCGAAAAGGATCAGCCGCCGAAGCGCGGCTTGAACCGCGGGGCGATGCCGATCCCGCGCGCCTCGGTCATGGCCCAGCCACCGACGACCCCCGCGAGATCGAACTCGGCACCCTCGACTATTCTGCGTTTGCCGATGAGCTCGCCGGATACGGCGACGAAGCGATCGCGCTCGGACCCGCACAGCTGCGAGAAAGCGTCACGGCAAAACTCGAAGCGATTCGTTCGCAGCACGAACCGCGGGGGAGCGCGAACCATGTCTAGCAGGCTCACTACATCGGACCGCGTCATGCTGCTCATGTCGCTCGTGCCCTATTTGAAGGAGCACGGGCCGACTCAGGTGAGCGAGCTCGCATCGATGTTCGGGGTCGATGCCCCGGCAGTGCGAAAACTCGTGCGGTTTCTTGGGGTTGCCGGTGTTCCGGGCGAGACGCAGACCTACCAGCACGAAGATCTCTTCGATATTGACTGGGATGCCCTCGAACAGCATGACATCGTGAGTTTGACCCAGACGGTCGCAGTTGACGAGACGCCGAGGTTCTCGTCAGTCGAAACCTCGGCAATGATCGCTGGGTTGCACGCGTTGACGCCGATGCTGCCGGGCGAGATGCAAGAGGCGGCAGTCAGTGCTGCAAAGAAGCTCGCCTCGGTGCGCGCCGCTGACGGCGGGCAGGGGGCGGTATCGATCACCGAAGACGCAGCGCAGCAGCGCATCGCCGAGATCACCTCGGCCATTTCTGAGCACACCCGACTGAGTTTTGAATATCGCTCTGCCGACGGCACCCTGAGCCAGAGAACCGTCGAGCCACTGCTGCTCAGCCAATCGGGGGGCGCCTGGTACCTGCGGGCGTACTGCATCGATCGCTGTGCCGAACGCACCTTCTTGCTTGACCGTATGCGCTCACCTCGCGCACTCCCCGAGAAAGCAGTGCACCTCGTGGGCAAGCGGGTGGTTGCTCCCGTGGCGCTGGGCGTCGAGGGAGCAGAGCTGACCGCACGCGTGCGGTTGACCAGGCTCGCGCTGCAACGGCTCATCGACTTCGCCCCACGCGTACTTGCCGAGGGCGACGAGGGCTGGCTCACCGCAGAGGTCGACCTGCTGCATCCCGGGGTCGCCGTGCGTCTCGTGCAGGCCGCACCCGGCGAGGTGATCGTAGAGCAGCCAGAGGCCGCACGCGCCGCCGTGCACGAGTGGGCAGAGCGGGCGCTCTCGGCATACGATGCCTGAGCGCCTCGCAGGGTTCGAGTTGCTTCGCCATTAGACTGACTCCGTGGCAGAGAAGAGGCGCAGGCGCAAGAACCCTGACGGTCGAATGAGCCTCGGGGCTCACCTGATCGAATTGCGCAACCGTCTGTTCATCGCGGCGATCGCGGTGGCCGCAGCGATGGCCGCGGGATGGTATCTGACTCCGTGGGTGTGGAGCATGCTGCGCAAGCCGCTCGACGATCTCGCTGCGACCGGTCGCGAGGTCGCGATTCAGTACACCGACGTCTCGAGCGGCTTCGACACCAAGGTGCAGATCGCGTTCTTCTTCGCGATGCTCGTGTCGAGCCCGGTGTGGCTCTACCAGATCTGGGCGTTCATCGTTCCGGGCCTCACACGGCGCGAGAAGTGGCACGCAGTCGGGTTCTTGGGCGCGGCGGTCCCGCTCTTCTTCGCGGGAGTCTATGTCGGCTGGAGCGTGTTGCCGAACATTGTGCGGCTCATGGCGAGCTTTCAACCGCCGGAAGACGCGTTCTTCATGAACGCGCGCACTTATCTCGACTTCACCACGAAGCTCATGCTTGCGGTCGGGGTCGGATTCGTGCTGCCCGTGCTGCTCGTGCTGCTCAACTTTCTCGGCGTGCTGCGCGGCATGACCATCTTGAAGCAGTGGCGCATCGCGATCATCGCGATCATCACTTTCGCCGCGATCACGACGCCGGCGACCGAGCTGATGAGCATGTTCGTGCTTGCCGCGCCAATTGTGGTGTTGTACTTCATTGCCGCGGGGGTCGCCATCTGGCACGACCGAATAGTCGACAAGAAGCGTGCGGTCGAGTTCGCTGAGTACGGACTCGATGAGGTTGAACACCCGGAGGGCTCGGCGTGAGCGAATACCCGGCGCTCGGCGCCTTTGCTGCGAAGCTCGGCTTTGCACTTGACGGTTTTCAGCGCACCGCCTGCGAGCGCCTCGAAGATGGCCGCAGCGTGCTCGTGGCCGCCCCGACAGGGTCGGGCAAGACCACGGTCGCCGAGTTTGCGGTGTTTCTCGCGCGGCGCGAACGTGACGCGCGAATCTTCTACACCGCACCGATCAAGGCGCTCTCGAACCAGAAGTTTCGCGAACTCTGCGCAGAGTATGGCGAAGACGAGGTCGGTCTGCTTACCGGCGATGTGAACCTGCGCGGCGACGCGCCCATCGTGGTGATGACCACCGAAGTGCTGCGCAACATGATCTATGCCGAGAGCCACGCGCTCGATGATCTCGCTTTCGTCGTGCTCGATGAGGTGCACTACCTGGGGGATCGTTGGCGAGGCGCGGTGTGGGAAGAGATCATTCTGCACCTGCCAGGTTCGGTTCGGCTCGTGTCGCTGTCGGCGACGGTGTCGAACGCAGAAGAGTTCGGCGACTGGATGCACGCCGTGCGCGGCGACACCGATGTGGTGCTGAGCGAGCACCGACCGGTGCCGCTCTACCAGCACGTGCTCACGCCGAAGGAGCTGTTGCCGCTCTACGTCGACGCAGACGGCGAGCTCGTCGAGCGGGGGCGGCTCAACCCCGAGTTGAGCGCACTCGCGCGCGGGTCTCGTGACCGGGACTCCGAGGGCGGCCGGGGCGGTCGCGGCAGTCGCTCCGCGCGGGATCACAGGTACGAGCGCTATCGATCGCAGCGCGATCGCAGCCGAGGCCGGGCGCCAGTGCGCCGAACGAAAAGAATCAAGCGTTCAGATATCGCGCGAGCGCTCGAAGAAACCGGCCTGCTGCCAGGCATCGTGTTCATCTTCAGCCGCAACGGCTGCGATCAGGCGGTGCAGCAGTGCCTGTACGAGGGAATTCGGCTCACCACTCGCGAAGAGCGAGACGAGATCAGACGGGTGATTCACGACGCGATCTCTGGTCTCGACGAAGAAGACCTGCGGGTGCTCGGGGTGAGCAGTTGGATCGCGGGCCTTGAACGGGGCGTCGCTGCGCACCACGCCGGCTTGCTGCCGCAGTTCAAGACGGTGGTGGAGCAGCTGTTTCAGCGCAGGCTCGTCAAACTCGTGTTCGCGACCGAGACCCTCGCGCTCGGCATCAACATGCCGGCGCGATCGGTGACGATCGAGCGGCTCGACAAGTACAACGGTGAGCAGCGAGTGCAGCTCACGTCGGGGGAGTACACCCAGCTCACGGGGCGCGCGGGCAGGCGCGGCATCGACCACGAGGGTCATGCAATCGTGGTCTGGGGCGACAACATGGAGCTCGAATCGGTGGCCCATCTCGCGGCCGCGAGGTCGTTTCCGGTGCGCTCGATCTTCAAGCCGACCCCGAACATGGCGGTGAACCTGCTGCAGCGCATGCCGCGCTCTCTGGCGCGCGACACGCTCGAGCTGAGCTTTGCCCAGTTTCAGGCCGACCGTGACGTCGTCGAGCAGGCGCGCGAGCTGCGCGCCGAACAGGAGTCGCTGGCCGGTTACGACCGTGCCGCGCGTCGCGCAAAGGGCGCAGATAGAAAGCGCTGGGAGGATCGGGCACGCAAGCTGCGCAAGCAGATCGAGCGGGGCAGGCGTCGCGTCGAGGCACGCAGCGGCAGCATCGCCCGCACCTTCGACCGTGTGGTCAGCGCGCTCGGCGAGCTCAACTATCTGCATGGCGACGAAGTGACCCCCTGGGGCCGACTGCTTGCACGCGTCTATGGCGAGCGCGACCTGTTGATCGCTGAGTGCCTGCGTCACGACGCGTGGCGGGGCATCGATGCACCGGGCCTCGCGGCCCTGTGCTGCGCACTCAGCTACGAGCCGCGCAGAGACAGCGAGCCCGAGGGCCGCTGGCCAGGCGGTTCGTTTCGACAGGCCTTCGAACGCACCCTCGATCTCTGGGAGTCGCTCGACGAGATCGGCGAGCGCCACAGGCTGGGCGGCGTCGAGATGCCGCACGCGGGCCTCGCCGCGGCAATGCAGGGCTGGGCACACGGATGGACGTTGACGCGCACGCTCGAAGCGGCGGAGATCGGCGCCGGAGACTTCGTGCGCTGGGCGAAGCAGACGATCGACCTGCTCGACCAGATCGCGCAGGCTTGCGAGCACGCTGAGGTCGACGAGGATCGCCTCGCGAAGCTCGGCGCGCTCGCGCGCGAAGCGAAGCGAGGCGTGCGGCGCGGCATCGTCGAAACCTCGAGCGCCGCATGAGCCGCCCCGGCACGATCAGGCGCATGCCCTGGTGGTTGGCCCTTCCAGCCGCCGGGCTCGGCGGGCTCGGTCTCGACGCGGCAACGCCCGCGATCGACTGGTGGCCTGCGGCGCTCATTGGCGCGGTGCTCATCGTCGCCGCGGTGTGGCAGCAGCGCGCACGTTTCGGCCTGCTCGTGGGTCTCGTGGCGGGAGCCTCGTTCTGGATGCCGCACATCTTCTGGCTCACGCTCTATCTCGGCCCCGTGCCGTGGCTCGGGCTTTCGGGGGTGATGATCGCCTGGTTTGCGCTCTTCGGGCTATTCGCCGCCCTCGCAACCGCCGGTCTTGCGCGCCTTCGCGCGCGCCCGTCGCTGATCGTTCTTGCCCAGGCGCTGACGGCCGCCGGGCTCTGGGTCGCGCGGGAAGAGGTGCAGAGCAGCTGGCCCTACGGCGGCTTCGCCTGGGGCAGAATCGCGATTACGCAGGCAGAAGGCCCGCTCGTGGCCCTCGCTTCGTGGCTGGGTTTTGCGGGTCTCAGCGGCCTGCTGGTGTTCGCCTGCGCACTCGTGGTGGCGATCCTCGCTCGCTCGAACACATCGGTGACGAAACGCCTGCTCGCCGTCGTGGCGATCGCTGCGGCTTTCGCGGGGCTGAGCTTCGTGCCACCCGCGGCGCTCGAGTCCGAAGGCGCGCTGCGCATCGCCGCGGTGCAGGGCAACTCGAAGTCGGCGATCTTCGATGACCGCGAGAACGGTGACGTCATTCGCGACCACATCGAGGCGACGAACGCGCTGCTCGATGATCTCGAGGCGAAGGGCGAGCGCGTCGACCTCATCGTCTGGCCCGAGAACAGCGGCGAGTTTCAGCTGCCCGAGCAGCACTACCGTTCGCTCGAGCTGCAGCGGCTCGCGAAGCGCGCGGGAGCGCCGATCGTCGCGGGCTCCGTGCTGCAGCACCCAGACGGCACCTTCACGAACAGCACCGTGGTGTTCGACGAGCAGGGTGACACCGGCTTGCGTTACGACAAGCGGCGACCGGTTCCCTTTGCCGAATACATGCCCAATCGGGCATTCTTTCGAAGTCTGGCCCCTGACCTCGTCGACCTTGTGCAGCTCGAGTACAGCTTCGGGCAGCTGCCGGCCGTGCTGCCGATCGAGACATCAGCAGGTGAGATTCGCGCGGGCATCGCTATCTGCTTCGACATCATCTTCGACGACCACGCCGTCGCACTCATGAACGGTGGCGGCGACGATGCCGAGGTGATCCTCGCGCAGACGAACAACGCCGACTTCGGTCACACCGACCAAAGCGCCCAGCAACTGCAGATCGCGAAGCTGCGCGCGGTCGAGACCGGCCGTGCGCTCGTAAACATTTCGACGGTCGGCACAAGCGCGGTGGTGCTGCCAAACGGCGAAGAGGTGGATCGCCTGACGCCGTTCACCGCCGATGCAATGGTGGCAGAGGTGCCGCTCGTGACCGGCCAGACACCGGCACTGCGCTTCGGATCGGTGATTGCCGGGGCTTGGCTTGCCTTGGCAGCGGCTGGCGTGCTGCTCAGCCTCGTCGCCGGTCGAGGCCGGCGCGCGCCCGACTCGGGCGAGCCTCGCTAGCCGAAGCTATTTCGAACTGCCGCGGCGCGCCCGCAGCACCTGAAGACGCTCCTCGAGCAGTTCTTCGAGTTCTTCACGGCTGCGCCGCTCGAGCAGCATGTCCCAGTGCGTGCGCTGGTTCTGACCCTTTTCTTCGAACTCGGCGCGCGCCACTCTGCCCGCCTCGTCGTCGAGGAACCCGAGTTCGCCGCTTCGCGGGTCGAACCACTCGGGCGGCACCTCTGCCTCGGAGTCGAACATGACCGCGAATCGGTTGCCCCGGTCAGTGAGGTATTCGACGCGCTTTCGCGGCGCGAACTCGATTCCGTGCTCGCCCTGCAGGCTCGTTGCTCCGATGCGCGCTCCGCGCAGTGTTCGCTCGGCCATGTCTACCTCCATGTCTCGCGTGCCGCGGATGTCGGTATCCGACGAAACGGCTACTGCTTCTTTGCAGCGTATCGCTCTGAGACGCTCGGCAACAGCTTTTGTGCCCGGATCGTCATATTTCGCCGCTACTCTTGAAAGCAGCACACTTGCATTGAATGCGAGTCTCACCATCACCGCTTCACAAGGAGACATCTTGACTCAGCCGATCGCAGCAGGCAGCCTCGCAGGCAAGCGCGCCCTCGTCACCGGTTCGTCGCGTGGCATCGGCGCCGACACGGTCAGCTACTTCGCGCACGCTGGTGCCGATGTCGTGGTGAATTTTCGCAACAAGGCGCCCCGCGCTGAAAAGCTCGCGGCCCAGCTGCGCGAGCTCGGCGTGCGCGCGCTCGTGCAGGGCGCCGATCTCACCGATGCCGAGTCGCTTGCCGCGATGTTCGCCGAGGTGCAGCGCGAGTTCGGGGGCCTTGACATTCTCGTGCTCAACGCCTCCGGCGGCATGGAGAGCGGCATGGCCGAAGACTACGCGCTGAAGCTCAACCGCGACGCGCAGCTTGCGGTGCTCGATGCAGCGCTGCCGCTGCTCGGTGAGGGCTCGCGCGTCGTGTTCGTGACGAGCCACCAGGCGCACTTCATTCGCACCACGCCGACGATGCCAGAGTACGAGCCAGTCGCGCTCTCAAAGCGCGCAGGCGAAGATGCTCTGCGCGAGCGGATTCCCGAGCTGGCCGAGCGCGGGATCGAGTTCGTCGTGGTGTCGGGCGACATGATCGAGGGCACCGTCACGGCGACCCTGCTCGAGCGCGCCAACCCGGGCGCGATCGAAGAGCGCCGCGAGTCGGCTGGCAAGCTCTACAACGTGTCGGAGTTCGCAGCCGAGGTCGCACTCGCCGCGGTCGAGCCCGTTCCTGCAGACAACACGCGCCTGATCGGCGACACCTCAAGCTTCAACGGCTGAGTGCGAGTGAACGAAGCGCTGATCGACCTGCTTCGACACGATCTCGACGCCGCCGACTACCGGGCAGGTGCCGTGCGTGCCCTGCTCGGAGCCGAGGCCGAGGCGGCTCGCCTGCGCGGGGTGCTGCTGCCCGGCAAGCGAGCGCTCGCTCAGCGGGGTGACGAGGCGCTGGCGACCCTGGCGGGCCTGTTTCTGCTTGGCTGCGAGGTGTCGAGCGACGCGCTAGAGCTCGCCCTGCCGCGGCTGGGGGTCGAGGGCGCCCGCAAGCTCGGCCTTGTCTCTGCGGGAGCCACGGGGTTCGTCGCAGCACTCTCGCTGAACCCAGTCGAACTGCCGGACCCGCTCGGACCTGGTGCGAGCGGCCAGGCCGGCGCCAGCCTGCACTGGTGGATCGTCTCAGACCTCGACGACCAGCTGCGCGTCGGCCCCGCGCGGCCCGACCACGTGATGGGCGTCGGCGGCGCGACCAGGTCGCTGCTCGCGCAGCTGCCGCTCGGGCCCCATGTAACGCTGCTCGGCGGCTCCGTGCTCGACCTCGGCACCGGCTGCGGTGTGGTCGCGCTCATGCTCGCGCACGCGCTTGCCCACCTCGACGTGCAGCGCGTCGTCGCGACCGACATCTCTGAGCGTGCGCTGGGCTTCGCCCGCGCGAACGCGCAGCTGAACGGCCTGCACGGGGCGATCGAGTTTCGTCAGGGCGATCTGTTTGCGCCGGTTGCGGGGGAGCGCTTCGACCTCATCGCCTCGAACCCGCCGTTCGTCATCACGCCGAGATCGTCCGGCGACGACGCCACGCGTTACGAGTACCGCGATGCGGGGCTCGTCGGCGACGCCCTCGCCGAGCGTGTCGTGCGCGAGGCACCGAATCACCTGACCCCTGGAGGCGAGCTCATCTGCCTCGCAAACTGGGAGAGTCCCTGGGGGCAGAACGGTCTCGACCGTGTCAAGAGCTGGGTGCAGAGCTCGGCTGAGGGGTCGGGCACGCTTGCCGCCTGGATCATCGAACGCGACCGCCTCGACCCGGTTCGTTATGCGGAGACGTGGGCCCGAGACGGCGGGGCGCGTCCCGGAGACGCCGAGTTCGATGAGCTGATGCAGGCGTGGCTCGACGACTTCTCGGCGCGGCGGATCGTCGCGATCGGGCTCGGGTCGATCCGCATGCGCAGACTCGACTCGGGTGCGCAGACGGTGCAGACCAGCGAAGAACTGATCCGCGCAGAGCATGTCTCCGATCCTTTCTTCGGAAGCTTTCCGGGGTCTGAACTCGCGAACGCCTTCAGACAGGCTTTACGTGTCGCTGAGATGAGCGACGAGCAGATGCTTGACCTGCGCTGGCAGCGAGCAGGCGGGGTGAGCGAGTTGCGTGAGCACAGCCCCGGCGAAGAGGCGCCGCACAGCATCAGGTTGCAGACCGACCGGCCCATTGCCCGCGTGGTGCAGGCCGATACCCTGCTTGCCGCTGCGGTCGGCGCCTGCGATGGCGAACTCACCCTTGGCCAGATCGCCGACGCACTCGCCCAGATTCTCGAGGTCGACGCCGACGCTTGCGCCGAGGCGCTCACCGCGGGCGTGCGCGAGCTCGTGTGGTTCGGCATGCTCGCACCCGCCTGGCGATAGAATTGGGTTCTATGCTTCGCACGATCGACCTCCGTGGTCAGACACTCTCCCGCGCCGCCCTGCTGAGCCTGGTTCCGCGCGCCGCCGTCGACACCGCCGCAGCGACCCTGCAGGTGCGTCCTCTTGTCGAGGCGGTGAGAGATCGGGGCGAAGAAGCTCTGCGCGAGCAAGCGCGCGACTTCGATCGCGTGCAAGACCATGCGCTGCGCGTGCCGGCCGAAGAGATCGCCGCGTCGCTCGCGAGCTGCCCACCCGAGTTGCGCGCAGCGCTCGAGGCGCTCATCGCTCGCTTGCGCGAGGCTTCGGCGGCACAGGTGCCCGCGGAACGAGTAACGACATTCGGCGATGGCGCGAGTATCACCCAGCGCTGGCACCCGGTATCGCGCGTGGGCCTCTACGCTCCGGGCGGCAAGGCCGCTTACCCGTCCTCGGTGCTCATGAACGCCGTGTCAGCGCAGGCCGCCGGAGTGAAGGGTCTCGCGCTCGCTTCGCCGGCGCAGCTCGACAACCGGGGTCGCCCGCATGAGTCAGTGCTGTGGGCCGCGGCGCTCGTCGGGGTCGATGAGGTCTACGCCATCGGGGGAGCCGGTGCGATCGCCGCCTTCGCCTACGGCGTGCCGTCGATCGGCCTCGAACCCGTTGACGTGGTGACAGGGCCCGGCAACGTCTACGTCGCCGCAGCGAAGCGCGCGGTCACCGGGTTCGTCGGCATCGACAGCGAGGCCGGCACGACGGAGATCCTCATCATCGCCGACGCGAGTGCAGACCCGGAGTTCGTCGCGGCCGACCTGCTCAGCCAGGCCGAGCACGATGAAGCAGCAGCCTCGGTGCTCGTGACCGACTCCGTCGAACTCGCCGAGCGCGTGCGCGCCGCAGTAGAGCGCCGAGCTACGAGCACCAGGCACGCGGCGCGCGCGCTCGAGGCGCTGAACGGCCCGCAGTCTGCCGTGATCCTCGTTGAAAACCTCGAAGACGCGGCGAAGGTGAGCAACGCGTACGGACCCGAGCACCTCGAAATTCAAACCGCTGCAAACGACCGTGTGCTCTCCCTCATCGACGACGCCGGGGCGATCTTCGTGGGTGGCTACTCGCCAGTGAGCCTCGGCGACTACCTCGCTGGTTCGAACCACGTGCTGCCGACCGGTGGCACCGCCCGCTTCGCTGCCGGACTCGGTGCGCACACTTTCTTGCGTCCGCAGCAGATCATTTCATACGACCGCGACGCCCTCGCCGAGGTGCACGAGCCGCTGCTCGCAATCTCGGCAGCCGAGGGCCTGCCCGCCCACGGCGAGGCCGTGAGCGCTCGCTTCGAACTCGAGAGGTAACCCGTGCACTGCCCGTTCTGCCGCCACCCAGACAGCCGCGTCATCGATTCGCGCACGAGCGATGACGGACTCTCGATTCGTCGCCGGCGCTCATGCCCCGAGTGCGGCAGGCGCTTCAGCACCACCGAAACCGCGAGCCTGACGGTGATCAAGCGCTCGGGCGTGGTCGAGCCGTTCAGCCGCGAGAAGGTCATGAGCGGTGTGCGCAAGGCCTGCCAGGGCAGGCCGGTCACCGAAAGCGACCTCGCCGTGCTGGCTCAGCAGGTCGAAGAGTCGGTACGACTGACCGGGCAGGCCCAGCTCGACGCGAACGACATCGGTCTCTCGGTGCTGCCGCACCTGCGCGAACTCGACGAGATCGCCTACCTGCGGTTCGCGAGCGTGTACCAAGCGTTCGAGTCGCTCGAAGACTTCGAGGCGGCGATTGCTGGCCTCAGGCTGCACCCGAGCACCGGCCAGCTGCCTGCTGTCGGCGGCGCCACCACCAACGAGACGGAGTAGCCATGCGCTTCTACCCAGTGCTGTTCAACACCGTGTTTCGGCGCATGGAGCCCGAGAAGGCGCACCACCTCGCGTTTCCTGTGATCAAAGCCGCCGGAGTGTTCGCCCCGATCGCGCGCGCGATTTGCGCGGCAGATCCGCGCCTTCGCGTGCGGGCGCTCGGCCTCGAGTTTCCGAGCCCATTCGGTATTGCCGCTGGCTTCGACAAGAACGCAGAGGGCATCACCGGGCTTGGCGCGCTCGGCTTCGGGCATGTCGAGGTCGGCACACTGACCAGGCACGCGCAGCCCGGCAACCCACAGCCGCGCATGTTTCGCTTGCTCGAGGATCGCGCCCTGATCAACCGCATGGGCTTCAACAACAGGGGAGCGGTCGATGCGGTATCGCGAATCGAACGTGCACGCTTGAAGAAGCGCCGCCCCGTGATCGGTGTGAATATCGGCAAGAGTCGCGTCACCGAGGTCGAGCACGCGACCGCAGATTACGTCTACAGTGCTGAGCGACTCGCCCCGATCGCCGACTATCTCGCGGTCAACGTGAGCTCACCGAACACGCCGGGGCTTCGCGGTCTGCAGGAGCTCGATTCGCTCGCGCCGCTGCTCACCGAGGTGAAGCGAGTCTCGGGCAGCACCCCGCTGCTCGTCAAGATCGCGCCAGACATGGACGAGGAGCAGCTGGACGGAATCGTTCGGCTCGCAATCGAGCTCGGCCTCGACGGCATCATCGCGACGAACACTACGGTGTCGCGCGAGAACCTTCAGGCCTCTGCGGCATCGCTCGATGCGATGGGCGCAGGCGGAGTCTCGGGCGCTCCGCTTCGTGAGCGCTCGCTCGAGGTGCTGAAGCGAATCAGGCTGACCGCGCCAGACCCCGACTTCTGCGTGATTTCAGTGGGGGGAGTGACGACTGCGCGCGACGTGCTCGATCGCCTCGAGGCGGGTGCGACCCTCGTGCAGGGGTTCACCGCGTTCATCTACGAAGGGCCGCTTTGGGCCCGCGCGATCAACCGCGGCCTCGTCAGGGCCGGGTACCGCACGCCGCGGGCTTAGTCCAGGCAAAGAGAAAGTGGGATCGGGGCCGAGGCCCTGATCCCACTTTCTTTCTTGCGCTCTTGCGAGCAGAGCTAGCTACTCAGGAAACTGAAAACGCTTCACCTGAGGTTTCGGCATGCGCAGCATTCTGAATTGGAACGCGCGCATCGCGGCGTACCAGCGGTAGCCGGGCTGCAGGTTCTGCTCGCCGAACTTGGCGGTGAGCTTGCGCTTCAGCGTGACGCCGAGCAGCACGGCGTCGAGCACCGAGATACCGAGGTAGGCCCAGATCGTGATCAGGCTGTACATCTGGTACTGCGCAGGCAAGAACGTCATGAGCAACACCACGAGCATCGCTGGAATCAGAAACTCGCCGAGCGAAAAACGCGCGTCGACATAGTCACGTACGAAGCGCCGCTGCGGGCCCTTGTCGCGAGGGCCGAGAAAGCGCTCATCGCCCTGCATCATGCCCATACGGGCGCGCTCGCGCGCTTCGCCCTCCTTCTGGCGCTGCAGCTTGCGAGCGGCCTTGTCGCGCGAACCCACGATGGGCTGCGCCTTTGCCGCCTGTGCCTCTTTGCGGCTCGGAGTCGGCCGCCCCTTGCCTACGGGAGTCTCGGTGGGCTGCTCTTCGCCCGCATCAGCGGTGCTGTTCTTGGCCACGCCGTTCCTTTCGCGCTTCGCGCCCGTCGCGGTGTGCTCGGGCATTTCTGTCTCACTCAAGGATAGTGCGCCAGCGATGCGCCCGGTGGCAGTACCGCGCGATAGACTGAACAGTATGAGCGAGACAGTCATGACGCCTGCGCACGAGGTGAACATCACCGATGCCGCACGCGATAAGGTTCGTAAGCTGCTCGAGCAAGAAGGGCGTGACGATCTTCGTCTGCGCATCGCGGTGCAACCCGGTGGGTGCTCAGGCCTGATCTACCAGTTGTTCTTTGACGAGCGCACGCTCGACAACGACGCGGTCGTCAGCTTTGACGGCGTTGAGGTCGTGGTCGATCAGATGAGTGTTCCCTATCTGAACGGGTCGACAATTGGCTTTGAAGACACCATTCAGAAGCAAGGCTTCACCATCGACAACCCCAATGCGCAGGGCAGTTGTGCATGTGGAGATAGCTTCAGCTAACGACACCCCGGCGCGTGTTCAGTAAACCCTCAGCTTCGCGCTAAGCTATTCCAAGAGAGTCATCAGCTTTGTCTGGCATGCAGTCAGAGCGACCGTCAGTTTCGAAAGGTATGCGGTGCGTCCCAATCGTCGAATGAAATGGGCCCTTACCGGTGTCGCGGTCTCCGCGGCGCTAGTGCTCGCCGGGTGCACCCCGGCTCAGCAGCGGGGTTTCCTCCCCGAGGGGTCAACCAACGCTACGGAGCACACTCCGGGCATCACGAGCCTCTGGGTGAACTCCTGGATCGTGCTGCTCGGCGTGGGTTTGATCACCTGGGGGCTTATCCTCTGGGCAACGATCGCGTACCGTCGCCGTAAGGGCCAGACCGGCCTTCCAGTGCAGCTGCGCTACAACATGCCGATCGAGACCTTCTTCACGGTCGTTCCGGTGATGTTGATCGTGGCATTCTTCGGCTTCACCGCCCAAGAGATGTCGAAGATCGAGGCGCGATACGACAACCCCGAGAACGTGGTTGAGGTTATCGGCAAGCGTTGGAGCTGGGACTTCAACTACCTGAACGATGACGTCTACTTCCAGGGCGTTCAGGTGCAGACCGACGACAACGGCTCGGCGATCGCCGAGACCATGCCTGTGCTGTATCTGCCGGTCGACAAGAAGACCGAGATCCGCATCGAGACCCGCGACGTGATCCACTCGTTCTGGATCGTCGAGTTCCTCTACAAGAAGGACATGATCCCGGGCCAGACCAACTACATGTCGGTCACACCCACTCAGACCGGCACCTACATGGGTAAGTGCGCCGAGCTCTGCGGTGAGTACCACTCGATGATGCTCTTCGAAGTGCGCGTCGTCGAACAAGACGAATACGACGCCTACGTGAAGGCACAGCGCGAAGCGGGCCACGAGGGTCGCATCGGCCTGGAGTACAACCCTCTGCAGGAGGAGTACTTCGGCGACGAGGCGAAGTCTCAGAACGAAGACCACTTCGAAACCCCGGCTAAGGCCTAATGCGAGCAGTGAGAAGCGAGAGTAAGAAGATGAAGAAGGGCAACGTGATCGTTTCGTGGATGACCTCCACGGATCACAAAGTGATCGGTTACATGTACCTGATCAGCTCGGTCGTGTGGTTCATGATCGGCGGCCTCATGGCCCTGATCATTCGCGCGCAGCTGTTCGCTCCCGGCCTTGAGGTGGTAGCGACCAAGGAACAGTACAACCAGCTGTTCACCATGCACGGCACTATCATGCTGCTGATGTTTGCAACGCCGCTGTTCGCAGGCTTTGCAAACGTGCTCATGCCGTTGCAGATCGGTGCTCCCGACGTGGCTTTCCCGCGTCTGAATGCGCTCGCGTTCTGGCTCTACACGTTCGGCTCACTCATCGCAGTCGGTGGCTTCCTCACCCCGCAGGGCGCTGCATCGTTCGGCTGGTTCGCTTATGCGCCGCTCTCTGACGTGACGTTCTCGCCCGGTGTCGGCGGCAACCTTTGGGTGCTTGGCCTCGGTATTAGCGGCTTCGGCACGATCATGGGTGGCGTGAACTTCATCACCACCATCATCACGATGCGTGCGCCGGGCATGACCATGTGGCGCATGTCGGTGTTCACCTGGAACACGCTGATCACCTCGATCCTCGTCATCCTGGTCTTCCCTGTGCTTGCAGCAGCCTTCTTCGGCCTCGCCGCAGACCGCATCTTCGGTGCGCACATCTACAATGGCGAAGGCGGAGCCATTCTCTGGCAGCACCTCTTCTGGTTCTTCGGCCATCCTGAGGTTTACATCATCGCGCTGCCGTTCTTCGGTATCGTTTCTGAGGTCTTCCCGGTGTTCAGCCGCAAGCCGATCTTCGGTTACAAGACCCTGATCTACGCGACCATCTCGATCGCGGCGCTTTCGATGACGGTGTGGGCACACCACATGTACGTCACCGGTTCGGTGCTGTTGCCGTTCTTCGCCTTGATGACCATGCTTATCGCGGTTCCGACCGGCGTGAAGATCTTCAACTGGATCGGCACCATGTGGCGAGGCTCGATCACCTTCGAGACTCCGATGCTCTGGGCACTCGGCTTCCTGGTTTCGTTCGTGTTCGGTGGCCTCACCGGCGTGATCCTGGCTTCGCCTGCGCTCGACTTCCACCTCTCTGACACCTACTTCGTCGTGGCTCACTTCCACTACGTGGTGTTCGGCACCGTGGTGTTCGCAATGTTCTCGGGCTTCTACTTCTGGTGGCCGAAGTGGACGGGCAAGATGCTGAACGAGCGTCTCGGTAAGATTCACTTCTGGACGCTGTTCATCGGCTTCCACACCACCTTCCTGGTGCAGCACTGGGCCGGTGTGATGGCAATGCCTCGCCGCTACTACACCTATCTGCCCGAAGACGGCATCACCTGGATGAACCAGATTTCGACGGTAGGTGCAATGATCCTTGGCGCCTCGATGATTCCGTTCCTGCTGAACGTCTACCTCACCGCACGCAATGCGCCGAAGGTGACTGTCAACGATCCGTGGGGCTTTGGCCGCTCGCTCGAGTGGGCAACCTCTTGCCCGCCGCCGCGTCACAACTTCGTGTCGATCCCGCGCATTCGCTCGGAGTCGCCGGCGTTCGACCTCAACCACCCTGAGGTCAGTGGCGTGAAGCAGCCCGGTCAAGAGAACGAGCCTGCGCTCGCCTCTGCGAAGTAACGCTGAAAGGCAAGAAGCACCATGAAGTCAAACGTTGTGATCTTCGGGATCCTCACGGCATATTTTGTGATCGTCGGCGGCGCATACATTGCGTGGAACCTGATCACCCACGGTTACCTTGAATGGGTCGGCGCAGTTGCGATTCTGCTCTCGGGCGGCCTCACCGCGTTTATCGCGGTGTACCTGTGGCTCGTTCAGAAGAAGCAGGGTGGCGTGCTCGTCGAAGACATCGACGACTCCGACATCGACGACGGTGACCCCGAGCTCGGCGAGTTCAGTCCCTGGAGCTGGTGGCCGATCGTGCTCGCCTTCGCGCTGGCGCTGTTCATTCTGGGACTCTGCATCGGCTTCAACTTCTGGCTGACGTTCCTCTCGGCACCGATCGTTCTCGTCGCTGTGGTTGGCTGGGTCTACGAGTACTACCGCGGGCACTTCGCGCGCTAAGCGAGAGAACCACTCGTGACTATCACTATCAGGCGAGGGCGAACAGAAGACGCTTCGGCGCTGTTCGCCCTCGCCCGTCAGTACCAGACCGGCCGCGAAGCCATCGGGCGCGACGAGTTCATGATCGCTCTCGATAACGTGCTCAGGCACCGCGACCAAGAGACGAACGTGCTCTTCGTGGCAGAGCAAGACGAGTCGGTCGTTGGCTACTCTCTGCTCACCGTCTCGCGCCTGCTTCACGCACCCGGCCTCACTGCACACCTGCAGGAGATCGTGGTCGACGCGAACGCACGCGGCGAGGGGGTCGGCGATCGTCTGATGCAGGCGAACGAACACTACTGCATGGGCAGGGGAGTGCGACAGCTCTCTGCCTCTACCGCACGCATCGGCTCGTTCTACAATCACCGCGGGTTCGAGCCGGTCGGCGAGCACTACCGCAAGGTGCTCGACCTCGGATAACCACGAGCTCGTGAGAAACGACACGTCAGCGCACGGCGGCAATGCCGTGCGCTTTGACGTATCCGCGGGCACCACGAGCAACTCGGCCGAACAGAGCTCTCCTCGACGGCCCCGAAGGCGTCCCGGAGAGAACCGTGAACGCCTGTTAGCCGCCGGTATCGCTGTCTTTGGTACCTACGGGTATCACGGGGCACAAACTGCCGCGATCGCCGCCCTCGCCGAGGTGCCGCAACCGCACGTGTATGCGAACTTCGCTACCAAGCAGGAGCTCTTTCTCGCCTGCGCCGAGCGCGTGTGCGAGCGGCTAGAGTCAGCTGCCGCCCGCCGGCCTTCTGAGTGCGATCATCCCATACACAGCGACAATGCTGCGAGCCGAGATGCGGCCGACAACGAGGACAGCATGGGCGATGAGCCTATGAACGGCGCCTTTCTGCTGCAGTGCATCGCTGCTTCTGCTGAGGTAAAGCTGCAGCCGGCGCTGGGCGCGCTCTTGCTGCGGCTACAACGCGGGGTAGGGGAGCAACGCGTGCTCGACCTCCTTGCTGTCTCTGCACGCGAGATCTTGCACAAGAACCGGCCTCCGACTGAGCGATAACCCCTCGCCAAAGAGCGTTTCGGAAGACTCGCCGCGCACAACGAATTTCCCTTTCTCGAAACCAAAACAAAGTGGAGAAGGGGCATCCAACGTCTTCCTGAAGTCTGTGGTCAGTTGGCGTGAGATCTTGCGCTCTGCGCTCTGCCCGCTGCCCACGAGCCCAGAGCGCAAGAGATCATCCGGGTGAGCAGCGCGTGCTCGAGACCTCTTTGCTGCCTCTGCACGCGATATCTTGCACAAGAATCGGCCTCCGGCTGAGCGACAAGCGTCTCGCTCGAGCTCCAGATGAGCTGACTAAATTCGACAAGGCACGGTAACGATGGATACGTGCTG
This sequence comes from Leucobacter sp. UBA1945, assembly GCA_002336855.1. Classification (GTDB taxonomy): domain Bacteria; phylum Actinomycetota; class Actinomycetes; order Actinomycetales; family Microbacteriaceae; genus Leucobacter. Next base: position 28,861 of record DDEV01000096.1, read on the forward strand.
GCGACCAAGAAAGCACAAGAAACAGCGAGAGGCCCCGACCGGAAGAATCCAGTCGGGGCCTCTCGCTTTGCCGTCACACTTGGGGCTTAGTGTCCCTCGTGCTCAGCCTGGTCGAGCTCGCCCTGCGAAGGCGGTACGACGCGGTCCTCGAAGAACCAGCGGCTGAAGCCGGCACGCAGGCGACGCGAGAACGGAATGCGTCCGTCGTCGTTGGGGCGCAGCATGAGTGGCTCGTAGCTGTGGTAGCTGACCAGCTGCCAACGCTCGTACTCGGTCACGGGCTTGTGCACCTCGATGTACTCGCCACCGGGCAGACGCACGATGCGACCCGACTCGTAGCCGTGCAGAGCGATCGAGCGATCCTTCTTCTGCAGAGCAAGGCAGATGCGCTTCGTGACCGCGTAAGCGACGATCGGGCCGAGGATCAGCAGGAGCTGCAGCGCGTGGATCACGCCTTCCATCGAGAGCTGGAAGTGGGTTGCCATCAAGTCAGAGCTTGCACCGGCCCACATGACCGCGTAGAAGGTCACGCCTGCCGCACCGATCGCGGTGCGGGTGGGGGCGTTGCGCGGACGATCAAGAATGTGGTGCTCGCGCTGATCGCCGGTCACCCAAGCCTCGATGAAGGGGTAGATGGCGACGATCACCAGGAAGATACCGATCACACCAAGCGGAATCAGCATGTTCCACGACCAGGTGTAACCGAACCACTCGGTCTCGAGCCCCGGCGGGATCAGGCGGAGCATGCCGTCTGCGAAGCCGATGTACCAGTCAGGCTGGGTACCAGCCGACACGGGTGACGGGTCGTAGGGGCCATAGTTCCAGATCGGGTTAATGGCAACGAACGTCGCGATCAGCATGATGACCCCGAAGACGATGAAGAAGAAGCCGCCAGCCTTTGCCGCGTACACAGGGAGCACGGGGAAGCCGACAACGTTCTGCTGAGTCTTGCCCGGGCCGGGGTACTGCGTGTGCTTGTGGATCACGACGAACGCGAGGTGAAGCGCAACGAAGAGGATCACGAGCGCGGGCAGCAGCATGATGTGCAGCATGTACAGGCGGCCGACGATGTCGGTACCGGGGAACTCGCCGCCGAAGAAGAAGAACGACAGGTAGGTTCCGATGACCGGAATGGCCTTGATGATGCCATCAATGATGCGCAAGCCGTTGCCCGAGAGCACGTCGTCGGGGAGCGAGTAGCCGGTGAAGCCCTCGGCCATTGCCAGAACGAAGAGCACAAAGCCGATCAGCCAGTTCAGCTCGCGCGGCTTGCGGAACGCACCGGTGAAGAAGATGCGTAGCATGTGCAGGCCGATTGAGGCTACGAACAGAAGCGCTGCCCAGTGGTGCACCTGGCGCATCAGCAGGCCGCCGCGAACACCGAACGAGATGTCGAGCGTCGAAGCCATGGCCGCCGACATCTCGATGCCCTTCATCGGCGTGTATGCGCCGGTGTAGTGCGTCTCGACCATCGAAGCCTGGAAGAACAGGGTCAGGAAGGTACCTGAGAGCAGGATGACGACGAAGCTGTAAAGCGCGACCTCGCCGAGCAGGAACGACCAGTGGTCGGGGAAGACCTTGCGGCCGAACTCCTTGACTGCGACACCGATCTTGGTGCGGTCGTCAATGTAGCTGGCAGCCTTGGCGGTGAACGTTGAACCGCTCTGACTCTGAGTAGAAGGGGTAGTCACAGTGCTCACTTGAGGCGCTCCCAGAAGCTCGGGCCGACAGGTTCTTCGAAGTCGCTCTTTGCGATCAGGTATCCCTCGCTGTCAACAGTGATTGGCAGTTGGGGGAGCGGGCGCTTGGCTGGGCCGAACACGACCTTTGCCTGGTCACTCACATCGAACTGCGACTGGTGGCAGGGGCAGAGCAGGTGGTGGGTGTGCTGCTCGTTCAGTGCCACGGGGCAGCCGACGTGCGTGCAGACCTTCGAGTACGCAACGATGCCGTTGTACGACCAGTCCTTGCGCTCTTCAGGCTCTTTCAGATCGGCCTGATCGAGACGCATGAGCAGGACGATGGCCTTGGCCTTCTCGTCGAGCACGTGAGTCGCATCGCCCAGGTTCTCGGGCACGACGTGGAACACCGAACCGATGGTCACGTCGGCGGCGCGAATTGCGGCACCGACCTCGGCGCCACCGAGGTCTCGAGAAAGGCGAGTGCCCTTTTCCCACATGGTGTGCTTCAGCAGCGTTACGGGATCCTGATCCTGCGGAGCGAGGCCGCGCAGCAGGGTGATGCCCGGAATCGGGAACGCGACGAGCGCGCCGATCAGGCTGTTGCGCACCAGCGTGCGGCGCGAGAAACCGGACTCTGTATCTGCGACCTCGAATACCTCGGCTGCAGCCTCGCGAACCGGCTCATCGCTGGGAACCGGGTGACGCTCATCGATCGACTCGTGGTCGGCCATGAGGGCCTTGCCCCAGTGCACTGCGCCAATACCAATGGCGAGCAGCGCGAGGGTCATGCCGATACCGACGAACATGGTGTGCAGACGGATCTGCCACAGATCGCCAGTCTCAATCGGGAAGAACATGTACGCGAGAACCGCGCCAAGGCTTCCTACGATCGAGAGGTAGAAGAGCGTGTAGACGGTGCGCTCGGCGCGCTTGTCACGCTTGGGGTCGAGATCGGTGACCCGCTTACGGTGCGGGGGAAGACCGGGGTTCTGAACGACATCGGGCGCGATGATCGCGGTACCTACCGCTGCGCCTGCGTTGTCGTGGCTCTGAGCGGGGACAACGGCGGTTTCGCCACCGCTGTTCTTCGCTTCCTCTGCCATGATGCTCCTTGTTTACTGACTGTTCTGAACGGTGCTGTGTAACGCGTTGTCGACTAGTTCGACTTCGCCGTGACCCAGACCGTGAACGCGACGATGATGCCGAGACCGATAATCCAGATGAAGAGACCCTCGGCCACGGGGCCGATCGAACCGAGTGTCAGGCCGCCGACTGCGGGCTTCTCCTCGATGTACTTCAGGTAGCTGATGATGTCCGACTTCTGCTCCGGCGTAATGTTCGCGTCGTTGAAGACGGGCATGTTCTGCGGGCCGGTAACCATGGCCTCGTAGATGTGCGTAGCCGGAACACCCGTGAGCTTCGGGGCCCACTTGCCCTGAGTCAGCGCGCCACCGGCGCCAGCGACGTTGTGGCACATTGCGCAGTTGATGCGGAAGAGCACGCCACCGTTTGCCACATCGGTGTCACCCGAGAGGTACTTTGCGTCGGGCAGATCGGGTCCCGGTGCGAGCGAGGCAACATATGCAGCGAGCTGCAGGGTCTGCTCTTCATCGAACTGCTTCGGCTTCACGAAACCCTGCGGTCCCTGGAAAGCGAGCGGCATGCGGCCGGTGCCAACCTGGAAGTTCACAGACGCTGCGCCAGAGCCGATCAGCGAAGGGCCGTCGTTTGTGCCTTCTGCCGAGAGGCCGTGACAGGTGGCGCAGTTTGCGCCGAACAGCTTCTCGCCAGCGCTGATGTTGTTCTCGTCTTGGCTGAACTTCGCCCAGTCGACCTCTGCGCCTGCAGAGGTCTGGTTGAAGCCTGCGTACGCACCACCAGTCACAAGCAGACCAATGGCAACGAGAGCCACGGTTGCGAGGGGGTGACGCCTGCCGGTCTTGCCGGGGTTCTTCTTAAAGAGGGCCATGTTTCTCGGTAACTCCTGAGCTATTTGACCATGTAGATGACGATGAACAGGGCGATCCAGACAATGTCGACGAAGTGCCAGTAGTACGACACGACGACCGCCGTCGTTTCTTCCTTCACAGTGAAGTTCTTGACCGCGTAGATACGGCCGATCACGAAGAGGAAGGCGAGTAGGCCGAGCGACACGTGAATGCCGTGGAAACCCGTGGTGAGGTAGAACGCCGAACCGTAGGGGTCACCGTTGAAGAGGATGTTCTCCGAGGTGAATGTTGCGTACTCCCAAGCCTGGCCGGCAACAAAGATCGCGCCGAGGAAGAATGTGAGGTAGAACCACTCGACCGTTCCCCATTTGCCGACACCCTTGCCGGTTGCGTACGGCTGCATGCGCTCTGCCGCGAACACGCCCGCCTGGCAGGTGAACGACGACGCAACCAGAATGATCGTGTTGATGAGCGCGAACGTGAAGTTGTGCTTAGCTGTCTGCTCGGCCCACAACTCCGGGTTCATCGCCCTGAGTGTGAAGTAGATGGCAAAAAGACCCGCGAAGAACATGAGCTCGCTACCGAGCCACACGATCGTGCCCACGGCGACCGTATTCGGACGCTTGACCGCGGACACGGCTGATTGAGTATTCATGGTGGTTGTCGTCACCCCTCCATTATGGCTGAAAGTTTGATGTGTATCTTCCACATTCACACGGCGCGCCGAACTCTCCGCACCTCGTTTGTGCCAGCCTATCGCGTCCAGGCCTATTCCTTTTCATCAGATGAAGGCGCGGCCCGGCGTCGCAACGGCGGCTTTGTCGCGCGTAAGCAATTAGGATCGTACGTATGTTTGATGAACGCAGCTGGCCCGTCGTACTTACCGCGCTGCTTGAGGGTGGCGACCTCAGCGTCTCTCAGGCCGACTGGGCAATGGGTGAGTTCATGACGGGCAATGCGACACACGCGCAAATGGGTGCGTTTTTGATTGCACTGCAGCGTAAGGGCGTCACAGTTGATGAAATCGTGGGCTTCCGCGACGCGATTTTGGCCGAGGCGCGAGAGATCAAGCTGCCAGCGATGTCGCTCGATATCGTCGGCACCGGGGGAGACCGCTTCGGCACCGTGAATATCTCGACGATGGCCTCGGTGATCGCTGCCGCGTCGGGCATTCCGGTCGTGAAACACGGCAATAAGGCTGCCAGCAGCAAGTCGGGTTCGTCAGACGTGCTCACCGCCCTTGGAATCGATCTGACGCTCGAGCCCGACGCCCTCGCAAGCAGCTTCGAAGAAGCTGGCATTGCGTTTGTGCACGCCGCGCGCTTCTTGCCGGGGTTTCGCCACGTCGCCCCCGTGCGTTCCGAGCTCGGCATTCAAACTGTGTTCAACTACCTCGGCCCACTGTGTAATCCGGTGCGGCCAGAGGCCACCGCGGCTGGCGTCGCCGACATTACGCGCGCTCCGCTCTTTGCCGACCTGTTCAGGTTTAGGGGAGCGACGGCGCTCGTGTTTCGGGGCGACGACGGGCTCGACGAACTGACAACGACCGGCCACTCCCACATCTGGGAGGTCAGCCGCGGCGCGCTCACCGAGCACGATCTCGATCCTCGCGACCTCGGCATCGCCCGGGCTCGAATTGACGATCTCATCGGTGGCACTCCCGAGCAGAACGCCGCAGTCGTGCGGCGTGTGTTCGAGGGGGAGGAGGGTCCCGTGCGCGATATCGTGTTGCTCAACGCCGCAGCGGGAATTGTCACCTTCGACCTTGTGCGCGAGCCGGATTCGGTCGACATTCCGATTCTCGACCGCCTCCGCGTCGCGCTCGACACGGCTGCGCAGACGGTCGATTCGGGTGCCGCGCTCGCAAAGCTCGACGCATGGGTAGCATCGACAACTCGTCACGCCCAGGCCGAGTAGCGGGTAAAGCGAGCGCCCGCACCGACAATCGCGCCGCTCAGTAGCGAATTGCGTCGATCACGCGCACTCTCGTCGCCACGATTGCCGGCACCAGCCCGGCGAGCGCTCCAGTGAGCACCGCCGCGCCTAGACCGATGATCGCGGCAACGAAGGGAAACGGCGGCACGTCTTGCAGCCCGTAGAAGAGGCTATTCATAATGAGCGGGCTGCGCACCAAAGCCACTGCGAGCGCAATACCGAGCACGCCTGCGACCGCGGTGGCGACGACGCTTTCCATCATGACCGAGGCGAAGATTCGCCCGCCGCTCGCCCCGAAGCTTCGTCGCACGCCGATTTCGCGGATCCTTTGCCGCATTGCCACCAGCTGAATGTTGACAAGACTCAAGCCGCCAAGCAGCAGCACAATGCTCGAGATGGCGCTGGTGATGATCTGCATCATCAAGAAGCTCTGTTCGAAGTCTGGGCTCGCCCCCATGTCGCTGCGTGAGACCGTCAGCTGCGCGCCGTGAGGCAGACCGGCACGCAGATCCATTGCCAGTACCGGGCCGATCTCTGCGGCCTTCTTGCCGCTGACCCAGATCTCGCGACTCACCGAAACCTCTTTTGGTACCGCGCCCACGCGTTGCACGTAGCTGTCGTACAGCATGTCGATGCGCAACTCCTGATCCCACTCACCAGCTTTCGGGAGCACGCCGATGATCTGGTAAGTGCCGGTGAATGCCTCAGTCATGCCGAGCGTGGGGTGGGTATCGAGGGGAGGACTGCCGAGTTTCTCCCACAGTGGCGCTGAAACGACAATCGGAGGGGCCAATAGCTCGGCATCGCCCGCACTGAACCAGCGCCCTTCTTGCAGCTTGGCGCGATGGATAATCGGATACGCGGGATCGTATTGCTTCGACGGGATCATTGTTACGCCCTCGGGCAGCTGAGCCGGCACCTGCACCTGGCCGTCGATGAGGCGAGTGGTGTGTGTGAAACCATAGCGCTCGTTCACCGCCAAAAACCGTTCGTCGGCGGCCTTCCAGTCGACGGGGGAGCCGTCTTCGGTAAACGTGTCGATCCGTAGCGTCGCGATTCTGCCGCCCCAGCGTTCATTGTTCTCGAGCGTGGCCTGCTTCTGCAGTTCGCCGAGGCCTACGACGGCAGTGAGTGCGGCGACCGCTACCGCGATCCCAATGAGACTGAGGATCACGCGCAGTTTGTGGGTGCGCAGTTCGCCCCAGGCCTCGCCGAAAGTGCCGACAATGGCGGCAGAGACGCGCGACCAGGTTGAGTCTCTTGTGGTGGCTTTAGTCTGCGGCATGTGTGGCACCCGTCTCGTCGGAGAGCACGCCGTGGTCGAGCCGCAAGCGCCGAAGGGCAAGCTCGGCAACGCTCGGGTCATGCGTGATGGTAATCAGCGCTGCACCGTTCTCGGTCGACACCTCTTCGAGCAGCTCCATCACTGTCGTGCCGGTTTCGATATCGAGTGCACCGGTCGGTTCATCGGCGAGGATCATCCGAGGCCTGCGCACGAGTGCCCTCGCGATGGCGACACGCTGCTGCTCACCGCCCGAGAGCTGATCGGGCATTGAATCGAGGCGATGCGAGAGCCCAACGCGATCGAGCATGGTCTCCGCGAGCTGCTTGCGGCGCCAGAACGCGCTGCCGCTCGCGTAGCCGAGTGGCATCATGACGTTCTCGCGCGCGTTGAGCCCCGCGAGCAGATTGAACTGTTGAAACACATAACCGATTCCGCGGCCGCGCGTTCGGTCGAGCGTCGCTTTGCCGAGTTTGCCCGTGTGCACTCCGTCGAACACGACTTCGCCAGACGAGGGGGAGTCGAGCAGGCCCAGAATATTGAGCAGCGTGGTCTTGCCTGAACCACTGCGGCCGACCACCGCTACGTGCTCTCCTGAGTCGACATGCATATTGATATCGCGCAGAATATCAAGGCGGCTTCCATCTGGGAGCTCGACATGCTTCGAGACTCCGCTGATCTCGATCAGACTCACCAGCTGGTGCCTGTCTCGCAGACCTCTTCGCCAGGGGAGACCTCGTAGCAGAACTCTTCGACCGGCGCGGCGATGCCCGGAACGAACTGGCGCACCTGGTCACCCTCTTTGAGACCCGACTTGACCTCGACCATCGTGCCGTCGCTGACGCCGAGCTCGACTTTGGTTTCGACAGGATCGCCGTCGCCATTCGCAAGCCAGACAATTCCAGTGCCTGAGCCGCCTTTCACCGCGGTTGCCGGGATCGCGATAACGTTCTCTGCGGTGCCGACTGAGACGTCCAGCTGTGCAGGCAGGCCCGGAAACACGATTTGATCTGTGGGAATGCTGCAGCGCACGCTCGTCGCGCCGTCGTCGGAGACCTGTGTGCTGAGGCCCGTGCAGGTGAATGGGGCAGGGCCGCCGGTGATCGTGACCTGCGCCTCCGCTGGAGCGTTGAGCAGGCGATACAGTTGCACGGGTTCTACCGTTGCGAGCACGTGAAAGCGGTTTGGTGTGAGTTTGCCGATCTCTGACCCGGTAGCCACGTCTTGACCGGCGACGATGCCGAAACCCGAGAGCCGGCCCGACTCGGGGGCGACGATGTCTTCGCTGCGACCATTTTCGAGTTTGACGGTGACGAGGGCCTGCCCGGCGTCGACCACGCCGCCGTCGCCAACATGCACGGCGGTCACTGAACCCGTCGATGTTGCGCGGAGCGTAACATCGGCATCTCGTGCCACCTTGCCCTGCAGTGACAGATCGTTCACGATAGTGGCCGTCTCGACCATCACGACTGGATCAGTGACGGCGCCGCCGGGGGAGACTGCGGTCTGCTGTTCCGACGAGAAGAACGCCATCTTGGCGAGCGACGCGGCGATCACGCTGAACACGAGCACCATCAAAATCGGAAAGACCCAACGTCTCCAAATCACCATTGATCGTCTCACTTCTCTTCGGGCGCGAGCGTTACTGCTCTTCAACCTATCGGCAGATCGTGCACACGGGGCTGAGAATCACTGCAGAGGCGGGGAGGCATACCTATAGTTCATTTCAGTAAGCTGACATAATATGGATTATCAGCAAGTTGTGAGAGTTGTTGTTCTGGCTCGAAACCATGACCGCATGAGGGTCAGTGGCTTGGCCAACCGGCTTTCGGTTCACGCGAATCATGCTTGTCGAGAATTGCGACCCAGGAGCTCACGGGATTGCCGTCGCGTGCGAGGATCGTGCCGTCGGCGACTCCGGCGTATCTGAAACCAACCTTCTGTGCTGTTCTCAGCGATGCGACATTGCCGTGCCTGCATTCCCAGTGAAGCCGTTCGAGCTCGCTCCTCTCGAAGATGGCGTCGATCACCGCGCGGGTGGCTTCTGACATCAACCCGGTCCCGCGATAAGGAGAACCGAGCCAGTACCCGATCATCCCGCTCGCATGGCGAACGCCGATCACGCCCATGAGCGGGCTATCGGCCCGAGCACGAATGGCCCAGTTCCACTCAGTTCCATCGGCCCAGCCTGTAGGTACCGCCTGCTCGACGAACCATTCGGCATGCTGGCGCTCGTATGGCCATGGCGTCACCATAAACTGCTCGAACAGTGGATCAGTGCAATATCGCGCAATGTCTTCGACGTCGTCCGCGTTCGGCTGGTTGAGAACAAGCCTCGCCGTGGTCAGCTCGAAAGGATGCATCGCTTCAGCGTATCGGGCGCGGCGCGCCGTTGTAGAGAATCTGAGACTGCGTGGACGAACCAGGGCGCAATGCTACGGGCAGAGTTTTGCGAGCGTGCGTACGGTGAGTGCACTGGCACCAAACAGGGCAATCTCCCCCGAGTTCAGCATGAGTGCATCGCTATGCGACGAGGCCGCGATGGCCGCGAGAACCAGCGCGCCAAGCACCAACAGCACGCCACCGATTGTCAATACGATCGATGCGATGCGATTCGTCGTGGCTCCGGTGGCACCAGGTCGCCTCTGGCCGCGCCTCGACTTTCGCGGGCCGATCCAAGCAGCGACTGCGAACGCAAGCAGCGACAAAGCCAACGCGCCAAGCAGGTCGCTGGGTCGATGCCACCCGTACTCGAGCAGCTGCCAAGACACCACGCACAGCAGCGCTGTCGAGAGCAGCATCACGAGCCAGCGCACGCTAGCGGGCAGCGCCCACATGAGGGCGCCAACTAGTACCGCATAGACCGTCATGTGGCCACTGGGAAACGTATTCGCGGCATCAAACTCAAGTAGCTGCGGCCGGTCCAGCCAACGTTCCTTCAGCACCTGCGATGCGAGGATCGCGAGCGAACTGACGGCAAGAATCGAAACCGTTCTCAGGATGCCGTGCACCCAGAGCGCGATGATCCCAATAACAGCGAGTGCGATGAGCACGTTGGTGGTTGAGACGAGCCTCAATGGCCCGGCAGGATCAGCCTCGAAGGCCGAGGCGTCGAGCACGCTTGCCTCCGCCCTTTGGCCGAGAAAGCTGCCGACCCCGAGCAGGTACGCCAGCCCCCCGACGAGCAGCGCAAAAAGCGCATACAGAAAGGCACGAAGACGAATGGGCATGCGGCGAGCCTAACGATCCAAGCTATCTATCGGCTGAGCGAGGCTGGGGCCGCGTCTCCCCCGCGAGCCGCACCGTCGGCCGTGCGCACGGCCCACAGAGCGAGCGCCGCTGCCGTCGATACGTTCAGCGAATCGACCTCGTGTTCCATGGGAATGGTGACGCAGCGAGTTGCTGCGGCGAGGGCCCGGCGGCTGAGCCCCTCCCCCTCGGTACCGAACATCAGCGCAAGTTTTTCTGGCACGCTGTTCACAAACTCTGCGAGATCCTCGGCATCTTCACGTAGCGCAAACGCGGCGAGTTCGAAACCTGAGTCCCGAATCAGCGGCCCAGCTTCGCGCCAGTGTGGCAGCCGGGCCCAGGGCACCTGCAGCACCGCACCCATGCTGACGCGCACCGCGCGCCGGTACAGCGGATCCGCGCAGCCCGGCGTCAGCAGTACGCCGTCGGCGCCGAGCGCTGCGACCGAACGGAAAATGGCCCCGACGTTCGTGTGATCGGCGAGGTCTTCGAGCACGACGATACGGCGCGACTCGCGGAGCAGTTCGGAGGGATCGAGCGGTTCTGGCCTATGCATCGAAGCGAGCGCGCCTCGATGCAGGTGAAAACCGGTGAGCGCCTCGAGCTGCTCTGACTCCCCCATGAACACCGCGACCTCAGGATGCGCCTCAAGCATCGGCTCGATGCGCGGCAACCACTGCTCGAGCAGCAGCACCGACCTCGGCGTATGGCCGGCCTGCAGTGCACGCTCGATGACCTTCGGAGACTCGGCAAGATAGAGTCCTCCCTCGGGCTCGAGTTTGCGGCGAAGCGCGACGTCGGTGAGGCTCGTGAAGTCCTCGAGCCCCGGCATGTCGAGGCTCTCGATGCGTTGCACCCTCACGCTGCGCGCTCCCCTTCGTGCTGGCTGTCAGCGCGCAGAAACGCGATCAGCTCCTCTGCCGCATAGTCGACCGCTTCGTAGTGCACCAGGTGCCCCACATTCGGCACCACGCGCAACTCGGCGTCCTCGAGCCGGTGCGCGAGTGCCAACTGCTCGCTCAGCGGCGTGATGTCGTCGCGATCCCCCGCTATCAGCAATGTGCGGCCGCTCAAGGAGCCGGCGTACTCGGTCACGGTGTGCGACACCGATGCCCGAAACGCGTCGAGCAGCGTGCGGCTGTCGGCGAACTGGCTGAAGTACCGATCGTGCTGGTCGTGAATCCACGCCCTCAGCTCGCGGTTGCGGGTCTTCGCCATGAACTCGCTCATGACGCGCACGATGAGCGGGCTCCCGAGCAGCGTGCGCGACGGCGCCTCCGGAAGCATTGCGGCCGCCCGGTAGTAGGCGATTGCGAGCTGCGTCATCACGGCTTGCGGCCCTTCGAGGGCGGGTGCTGAGATCGGGTTGATCAGGGTCGTCGAGCTCGGTGAGAGACCCTGAGATCGTGCGTTCGCGACGACGAGAGATCCGAATGAGTGGCCGAGGATCGCGAACGCCGAACCCTCACTCACCTCTGCGGCAAACTGGCACAGCCACTCGCCATACAGCTCGAGGTTGTGCTCGCGGTCCGGAACCGCGGGTGACTCGCCGAAGCCGGGCAAATCAGGTACGACAATGCGAAGCTCGGGTGCGAGCGCGCTCGCGGCTACCGCGAGACCTTCGAGACCGTGGTGGTCGCCGCGAAAGCCGTGCACGAGAATAAGCGGCGCGCAGTGGCTCGCCCCATATGCCCAGGCGCGCGTGCGCATGCCAAGGGTATTGATCTCAGTTCGCTGCGCCGTCCTGCTGCCTGTGCTGCTCTGGCTCAACTGTTTCACCCCACGATTCTATTGGGTGTGGCATGGAGAAACCCGGTGTCGGTCGCTGCGGATAAGGTTGAGCACGAACGAAAGGACCACTGTGACGAACGCACTCCCCCTCTGGGCCGAGAAGTTGGCCGTGTTCGATACCGAGACCACTGGCATCGACACCGGGCAGGCTCGGGTTGTCAGCAGCACGATCGCGCTGCTCGGCGGCAGTGGCGAGGTGATCGAGCGCTACGACTGGCTGATCGATCCGGGCGTTGAGATTCCTCAGGCGGCGGCGAATGTGCACGGCATCACGACCGAGGTCGCGCGTGCGAGCGGTGTCAACGCGGCTGTGGGGGTTTCGCAGATCGTCGCACAGCTGCTGCAAATGCTCGACCGCGGGGTGCCCATCGTGGCCTACAACGCGCCGTTCGACCTCAGCCTGTTGCGGGCCGAGGCCCAGCGTCACGGTGTCACTTGGCCAGGCGTGATCGCCCCGGTCATCGACCCACTGATTCTCGATAAGCAGTTCGACCGTTTTCGTAAAGGAAAACGTACACTCGAGGTGGTCGCCGCGCACTACGGCGTTCCGCTCGGGCTCGCCCACGACGCGGGCGAAGACGCGATCGCCGCGGGCAAGGTCGCGCAGGCCATCGCGCAAAAGTATGCGAGCGTGCTGCCCGGCGAGGTGATGGATCTGCACCAGCAGCAGATCGGCTGGGCAGCCGCGCAGGCCGCGAACTTTCAGGAGTACATGCGCCGGGTGAAAGACCCCGGCTTCGTCGCGAGTGGCGATTGGCCACTGAGGTAGCTGAGGTAACTGCGGCGGCGGGCAAACAAAAAGAGCGGCGGGNNCTCTTTTCCAGTCGTTAGGCGCCGAAGCCCTTGAAGCGCTGGTTGAACTTCTCGACGCGGCCGGCCGAGTCAAGGATGCGCTGCTTACCGGTGTAGAACGGGTGCGAAGCGCTCGAGATTTCAACGTCGATCACCGGGTAGGTGGCGCCGTCGAGCTCGATGGTCTTGTCGCTGCTCAGCGTGCTGCGGGTGAGGAAGGTCTCGCCCGAGGCCAGGTCGCGAAAGACGATGGCGTTGTACTCGGGGTGGATGTCGCTCTTCATGGGGTTTCCTTTGGATGTTGCCTTGCGTAGGGCGTGTAACAGCACACCCTGAGGTCTTGGGAATGGTGCGGACGTGCCGGCACCAACGATCTAGTTTAGCAGAAATCCGTGGCTTCGCCTACGGACACCTTACGAGCGTGCCACCGCTGCGTACCGCCCGCCCGACTGGCTGAGCTCGAACGGCAAACCGAACGCCGCTTCAAGGTTTGCTTCGGTGAGCGTTTCTGCAATTGGGCCTGCGGCCTGCACGCGACCTTCGCCGAGCATCAGCACGTGCGTGAAGCCAGGAGGAATTTCTTCGACGTGGTGCGTCACCATGATCATTGCCGGCGAACTCGGCGACTGCGCAAACCCCGAGAGCATCTGCAACAGGCGCTCGCGGGCGCCAAGGTCGAGGCTCGCGCTCGGTTCGTCGAGCAGCAACATCTCGGGATCGGCCATGACCGCGCGTGCGATCATGGCGCGCTTGCGCTCCCCATCGCTCAGCGTGCCGAAAGGGTGATCGGCGAGGTCGGTGAGCTGCCACTCGGCGAGAATGCGATTGGCCTGACGCACGTCCATGTCGTCGTAGGCCTCGTTCCATCGCCCCTCGATGCCGTACGCGGCGGTCAGCACGAGATTGCGCACGGTCTCGCTCGCCGGAATACGGCGCGCAGTCGCGGTCGATGCGAAACCGAGACGGTTGCGAAACTCCCAAATGTCGAAGGTGCCGAGCCGCTGGCCGAGCACGTCGACATGCCCGGTCGTCGGGTAGTCGTTCGCGGTTGCGAGGCGCATCATCGTGGTTTTGCCCGCACCGTTCGGGCCGAGGATCACCCAGCGCTCAGACTCGTCAACCTCCCAGGTGACGCCGTCGAGAATAGGGCGGCCGTTCCGCACGTAGCTGACATCGCTGAACCGCAACACATTCGTCATGCAAGTAAGCCTATCCTTGTCATCATGACTTCTTTCGGCGCCACACGCCCCCTCGTCGTGCTCGATTGCGACTCCACCACCATTCAAGACGAGGTGATCGAACTGCTGGCTGAGTCGGCAGGCACCCGCGAGCTGGTAGCTGAGATCACCGAGCGCGCCATGCGGGGCGAGCTCGACTTCTCGGCGAGCCTCGCCGAGCGCGTCGCCACCCTCGCGGGCACACCTGAGTCGGTCTTTGCTGAGGCATATCAGAAGGTGCGCCTCTCGCCAGGAATTCGCGAGCTCATCGCCGCGGTGCACGAGCGTGGCGGCAAGGTCGGCGTGGTTTCGGGCGGATTTCTCGAGGTGGTCGATCTGCTCGCAGAAGACCTCGGTCTCGACTTCTGGCTCGCGAATCGCCTCGAGGTGAGCGACGGGGTGCTTACGGGGCGCACCATCGGTGCCGTGATCGACGCCGAAGCGAAGGCTCAGACCTTGCGCGCATGGGCCGAACAGACCTCCACTCCCCTGGCACAGACGATCGCCATCGGTGACGGCGCGAACGACCTCAAGATGATGGAGGTCGCGGGTCTCTCAGTCGCCTACAACGCGAAACCGATCGTGCGGGAGCTCGCCGATGTGCAGGTCGAGCACGATCTCAGCCAGGTGATCCCGCTGCTCGACACGCTGATGCCCGTAGCCTAGAAGTTATTCAGCTTCTCGGTCGATTCGGGTATGACCCCGTCGTCAAGAAGCGACTCCCCGAGGCGCTTCAGCGCGGTCAGCGCGACATTCTGGGGCATCGGGCCGTATGAGATGCGAGCCACACCAAGCGCCTCGTACTCTGCCGCGCTCAGCGCCCCCGGTAGCCCGATCACACTCACTCGGCGCTCGCCAATGCCTTCGACGAGCGCCCGCGTCTCATCAGCGTTCAGCACTCCGGGAACAAACACGCACTGCGCGCCAGCCTCGAGATAGGCCCGCCCGCGCAGAATCGCCTCGTCGATCGCTTCTGCGCGGGATCGCCCTTCACTCTTGATGAGGGCGTCCGTGCGCGCGTTCAGCACGAAGTTCACGCCCTCTTTGAGTGCGGCACCCATTGCAGCGCGCATCACGAGCGCAGACTCGTCGAGCGGGCGCATCTGATCCTCGATATTCGCACCGCACACACCGACCCCGATCGCGCGTCGCACGGCCTCCCCTGCGTCACCGAAGCCGCCGTCGAGGTCAGCAGTTACCGGAAGATCTGTGACCGCCACGATGCGTTCGAGCGAGGCGAGCATGAGTTCGAACGGAATACGCTCGCCGTCGGGGTACCCGTGGCTCGCGGCGATGCCATGGCCTGCGGTGGCGATCGCTGTCGTGCCGGGCAGATCGGCGACCACTTTCGCGCTCACGGCGTCCCAAACGTTGACGACGCGCAAGATCTGCGGTGCCTCGTAGAGTGCGGCGAGGGCGCGGGCATCTTCCGCGACGCGCGAAGTAGGGCGGGAATTCTCGTTCGTGCTCATGGCTTCACCCTACAGATCTCTGCAGCCGAGCAGAAGGCCTTGACTCTTGGCTCAGTGCCCCATACCGAGGCCGCCGTCGACCGGAATCACGGCGCCCGAGATGTAGCCGGCTTCGTCACCCGCGAGCCATACCGCGGCCGCGGCGATCTCGTCGACCTGACCGAAGCGGCCGGCGGGAATCGAATCGAGGTACTTCTTTTGCTGCTCTTCGGGAAGAGCTGCGGTCATGTCGGTTTCGATGAAACCCGGAGCGATCACGTTCGCGGTGATGCCTCGGCTGCCGAGCTCGCGAGTGAGCGAGCGGGCAAAACCTACGAGGGCGGCCTTCGACGATGAGTAGTTGATCTGGCCGGGCGAACCATAGAGGCCGACGACGCTCGAGATCAGAATGACGCGACCGAAGCGACCTTTGAGCAGCCCCTTGGCGGCGCGCTTGACCACGCGGAACGTGCCGGTGAGGTTCGTGTCGATGACCTCAGTGAAGTCTTCTTCGCTCATGCGCAGCAGCAGCGTGTCGCGAGTGATGCCCGCGTTCGCGACTACGACCTCGACGGCACCGAGCTGTGCTTCTACCTCGGTGAACGCTGCGTCGATCGAGGCTGAGTCATTCATCTCGGCGCGCACCGTCAGCGATCCCTCTGGGCCCTCGCCAGAACGAGCCGTGACGGCGACGCGGTGCCCCTCGGCGATCATGCGCTGTGCGATGGCGTAGCCGATGCCACGGTTGCCTCCGGTGACGAGTACGGTGCGTGGGGTGCTCATGTTGATCCTCTCATCCGGCGGCGCCACGCTGTGGGCGCCACCCGGCAACTGCATTCGATGACGCCCAGCCTAGTGGTAGCGAGGCGGAGTAGGCTTGTTCGACGTGGCGCAACAGTACAAGGTGACTTCGGTCGGGGTGAACCCCGCGAAAGATCGTGCCTATCGAATGCGCATGTACTTCGCCACGATGACGTTGCGCGTACTGTGCATCGTTTCGCTGTTCTGGGTGCGCGGGCCGTGGATCATTCTGGTCGCGATCGGAGCGATCGTACTGCCCTACGTCGCCGTGCTCATCGCGAACGCGGTGTCGCACGTCGGTGGCGAAGCTCACGAGACCCCCACTCCCCTCGAGCTGACCTCGGGCGAGATGGGGGACGCCTCGGCAAGCGCTGATGCTCGAACCGCCGCGGGTGCGAATGAGACCGCGCAGAACGACGTGCCCGCGGCCTCGGCGCTCATCGTGGTCGACGCACCGGCCGAACGCCGTGCGGCGCGCGACGAGCAGAGCAGCGACGAGAAGAACTTCGACGAGAAGAACACCGACGAGGCCGGTTCGAACGGCGACACCGGGAGTGCCGGTGAAGCCGCATGATCGACCTACTTGGTGGCGAGGCCGCCTCGCAGCATGAGTGCTCGCGATCGGGCTGCCGGCACGGAGCGGGCTGGGCAATCCTCTGGCGAAACCCGAAGATTCATGCTGCCGATCGCCGCAAGACCTGGCTCGCCTGCGACGAACACCGCGCGTATCTGCAAGACTTTCTTGAGGCGCGCTCGTTTCCGCTCGAAGTGCTGCCCTTGAGCGAACTACTGGCGCGCACATCACCCGAGGAGCACCTCTCATGAGCACCGACACGCAGCACGGTTGGAGCTTTCTGCGAAGCCGTCGCTGGCTCGGCTATTTCGCGCTGTTCATCGTGTTCTCGATTGCGTGCGTGTGGCTCGGTAACTGGCAATTCGAACGCCGCGCCGAAGCGCGTGCCGAGATTGCGAGGATCGACGCAAACTACGACGCCGCGCCCTTGGCTCTGAGCGATGCCCTCCCGGACCAGACAAACTTTGACGAAGACGAGCACAAGTGGCAGCCCGTTGAGGTGCGGGGCGAGTATCTTGACGGTGTCTACCTCGCTCGCAACAGGCCTGGCCCGCAGGGCGTCGGTTCTAATCTGATTCAGGCGTTTCGTGACGAGCGCGGCCAGGTCTTCTTCGTCGACCGCGGCTGGGTGGCGGTGTCAGGCGCCGATGAAGTGTCCGCAGACCTGCCTGTCGCACCTGGCGGAGAGATCACGATCTTGGCGCGGCTACGTGCGAGCGAACCGGAGATTCAGGGCAGAAGCTCTGCGGGCACCTCGGTAGCGAGCATCAACCTACCCGAGCTCGCGCGGCTGAGCGGCACGAGCGATACGGCACTCACCGGCGCATACGGGCAGCTCATCTCTGAGGCGCCTTCGAGCGAAACCGGCGTCTTGGCAGAACGGCCCGAGAGAGACGAGGGGCCGCATCTTTCTTATGCGTTGCAGTGGTACGTGTTCATTCTGATCGCGGGCATCGGGGTCGCATATGCCGCACGTCAGGAATATCGCAATCTGAACGCGGGGGGCGAATCTGTGCGTCGTGAGGACGCAAGGCGAGCCGAGCGGAAGCTTCGCCGTGGCCCGAGCGACGCTGAGGAAGAAGACGCCTTGCTCGAGCGGTAGCACCCCGCTGCTACGAGCAGGCGCACCCCAAGTTCGCAAGTAAGATAGGCGAAATGCAGAGACCCATTGAGCAGCCACGTCGCCGGACGCGCGTCGCCCGCGCGAGCTGCGCAACGCTCGTCCTGTCGATCGCTCTGTCGCTTGCCGCGTGCTCGAACGTGCCAGAACCGAAAGAGAACATCGACTCCCTGACCGCCGTGACCGAGGCACCAGCTCCCCCGGCCGCCGCTGAAGAGTACGACATCGAACTGCACCCAGAGCCGATCGTCGATCCGCTTGACTGCACGCCCTATCTCGTGGTCACTGCGCGGGGCACCGGCGAACCGAACAAGGGGCAGCTGCTCTCACCGGTCGCTCGTGCCATCCGCGACGCGCTTCCCGACCAAGTGAAGACGCTCAATCTGAAGTATCCCGCGAGTACCGACGTCAATGAGGGCGGCACATATGCGGCGCGCCTGCTGCTCGACACGCTCAACGTGCAAGCCGACGCGTGCCCGATGCAACGCTTCGTGCTGCTCGGCTACTCGCAGGGCGCCCTGGTCATTGGCGACGTGCTCTCAGCGCCTGAAGGCAGGCTCGTAGGCGGCACGGTCGGTCAGCTCAGCGACGAAGCGGCTGCCCGAATCGTCGCCGTAGTGCTCTATGGCAACCCTCGTTTTTCGGGAGGTGAAAGCTACGACTTCGGAACCTTCGACGAGACGATTGGCGGCATTCTTCCCCGTACTCCCGGAAGCCTCGCACCGTTCGCCGAGCGTATTCGAGACTTCTGCGTGGCAAAAGACTTCATCTGCCAGAACAGCCTCGATCTCGATGAGAAGGGGCACGTCGCCTACTTCAAGAACGGCATGCAGCAGCAGGGCGCCGATTTCGCGCTCGATCTGATCAGGCAGTCGGCCCTCGCGCCTGCCGTGCCGCAGCCCGCTGAAACACCCGAAGCCCCTGCTGACATCGCGCAGCAGTAGCGCGACACAGCAGGTGAGCCCGAGCAGGAGCTAGGCGAGCTCGATCAGGTCGAGGTAGTCCTTCGTCCAGTGATCTTCGGTGCCGTCTGGCATGATGAGCACGCGCTCGGGGTTCAACGATTCGACTGCGCCCGGGTCGTGCGAGACGAGCACCACAGCACCCGCGAAGTTCGCAAGCGCATCGAGAATCTCGGCGCGGCTCGCCGGGTCGAGGTTGTTCGTAGGCTCGTCGAGCAGCAGCACGTTCGCGCTCGAGACGACGAGCATCGCGAGCGCGAGACGAGTCTTCTCGCCGCCCGAGAGCACGCCCGCGGGCTTGTGCACGTCATCGCCGGTGAACAGGAATGAGCCGAGCACCTTGCGTGCCTCGGTCTCGGTGAGGTGCCGCGACACCGAGATCATATTCTGCAGCACGCTCGCCTTTACATCGAGCGTCTCGTGCTCCTGCGCGTAGTAGCCGATCTTCAGGCCGTGCCCGGGCTCGAGCTGCCCGGCGTCGGGCTCGTCGACGCCCGCGAGAATCCGCAGCAGCGTAGTCTTGCCTGCACCGTTCAGGCCCAGCACCACGACCTTCGAGCCGCGGTCGATCGCGAGGTCGACACCGGCAAAGATTTCGAGCGATCCGTACGACTTCGAAAGTCCCGAAGCCATGAGCGGAGTCTTTCCGCAGGGCGAGGGATCAGGAAACCTGAGCTTCGCCACACGATCGACCTGGCGCACCTCATCAAGGCTCGACAGCATCCTCTCGGCACGCGCAACCATCTGGTGCGCGGCAGCGGCCTTCGACGCTTTCGCGCCGAACTTCGCCGCCTGATCCTTGAGCGCCGATGCCTTCTTCTCGACGTTCGCGCGCTCCTTGCGGCGACGTTCTTCGTCTGCGGCGCGCTGTCGAAGATAGAGCTTCCAGCCCATGTTGTACACGTCGATCAGCTGCCTGTTGGCGTCGAGGTAGAAGACGCGGTTCACCGTCTCCCCCACCAGCTCGACGTCGTGACTGATGATGATCACGCCGCCCCGGTAGCTCTTCAAGAACTCGCGCAGCCACACGACGCTGTCTGCATCGAGGTGGTTCGTCGGCTCGTCGAGAATCATGGTGTCGGCGTCGCTGAACAGAATGCGCGCGAGCTCGATGCGCCGACGCTGACCGCCAGAGAGCGTGCCGAGCGGCTGATCGAGCACGCGGTCGGGCAGGCCGAGGTTGTGAGAGATCGATGCCGCCTCGGCTTCGGCGGCGTACCCGCCGAGCGCTTGGAAGCGGTCAGTGAGATTGCCGAAGCGCTTCATCGCCTTCTCCGCAACGCGAGGATCATCGCTGGCCATGTCCTGCGAGGCCTTGGTGAGCTGCTGCGT
Source organism: Leucobacter sp. UBA1945 (assembly GCA_002336855.1). Lineage (GTDB taxonomy): Bacteria > Actinomycetota > Actinomycetes > Actinomycetales > Microbacteriaceae > Leucobacter. The sequence goes on from DDEV01000096.1 coordinate 48,998, forward strand.
GATCGTGCCGAGCCCTCGCGCGTCGAGAATGCGGTGTCGAGCGAGCTGCTCTGGGTCGCCCGTGCGAGGATCCTGCGGTAGAAAGCCGAGCTCTCCGCTCACCGTGATCTTGCCCTCGGCGGGCTGCAGTTCGCCAGAGAGGGTGCGCGTCAGCGTGGTCTTGCCGGCGCCGTTGCGGCCGACGAGACCGATCTTGTCGCCCGGGTTCACCCGAAAGCTGACCTCGCTCATGAGGCGCCTCGCACCGACATCGATCGCGAGGTTCTCGACGGTAATCACAGTGGTATTTTCCTTAGTTACATGCGAGATGCCTGTTGCGGCATCAGATAAGTCCTGGCAACGAAACGCGGGTTTCCCGCGGCTTGCGTGGTTGGGTCTGGCAGCGTGCGAAGCGCGCCGGATAGCAAGCCGCGGGAAACCCGCGTTTCATTGCGATATCTAGATCGCGAATCCCAAAGCGCGCATCATGTCGCGCCCATCATCGGTGATCCGCTCGGGCGTCCACGGCGGCATCCACACCCAGTTGATGCGAAAGGCACGCACGAGCCCATCGAGCGCTTCTGCGATGTCGTTCTCGATCACGTCGGTCAGCGGGCAACCCGCGCTCGTGAGCGTCATCGAAATGACGAGCGCGTCGTGCTCTTCGTCGAAGGCGAGATCGTAGATCAGGCCGAGGTCGACGATGTTCACGCCAAGCTCTGGATCGCTCACGTTCTTGAGCGCCTCGAGCGATTGCTCTTTGAACTCGGGGTCGATCGAGGCGACGCCTGCTGTCTCAGTCATGACGCTAGCTTACGCCGTTGCGTCTGCGGTGAGAAAGCGATCGTAGCCCTCGGCCTCGAGACGGTCGGCCAGCTCGGGACCACCCTCTTCTGCTACGCGGCCGTTCACGAAGACGTGCACGAAGTCGGGCTTGATGTAGCGCAGGATGCGAGTGTAGTGGGTGATCAGCATCACGCCAAGACCTGTGCTCTGCTTCGCGCGGTTCACGCCCTCCGAGACGATCTTCAGCGCATCGACGTCAAGACCCGAGTCGGTCTCGTCGAGCACTGCGAATCGCGGCTTCAGCAGTTCAAGCTGCAGAATCTCGTTGCGCTTCTTCTCGCCGCCCGAGAAGCCCTCGTTGACGTTGCGCTCGGCGAACGACGAGTCCATGCGCAGGTCTTCCATCGCGCCGCGAACGCTCTTCATCCAGTCGCGAATAGCCGGCGCTTCGCCGTCGATCGCGGTCTTGGCGGTGC
>DDEV01000076.1 GCA_002336855.1 Leucobacter sp. UBA1945
GGCCGAACGAGCGCACGCCGGGGGTATCGATGACCCAGCCGTGATCGGCTCCCGCAGCTTCGGGGGTTGCCGCCCGGTAGGCGACCGACGACGACGAGGTGTGGCGGCCGCGACCCGTGACCTCGTTCACGTGGCCCGTGGCGCGATCGGCATCGGGAACGAGCACGTTGATGAGCGTAGACTTGCCGACGCCGGAGTGCCCGACGAAGACCGTGGTTTTGCCTGCGAGCACCTCTTGAATCGCCTCGATTGGCTGAGCTTCTTCTCGCATCGCTTCGGCTGCGACATGAGGGCCAGACGCCGTTCGAAAGACCGGCACGTCGAGCGCCGCGAAGTGCTCGAGAAACTCGCTCGGGTCTGCCTGATCGACTTTGGTCATGCAGATGATGGGCTCGATGCCCGCGTCGTAGGCCGCGACCAAATAGCGGTCGACGAGCCGAACGCGTGGCTCAGGGTTCGCCGAGGCGACGACGATGAGCATCTGGTCGGCGTTCGCGACCATGATTCGCTCGACCTGATCGCTGTCGTCGGCGCTGCGGCGCAGCATGGTGCTCCTTGGTTCGATCGAGACGATGCGGGCGAGCGTGCCCTCGTCGCCCGAGACGTCGCCCACGAGCCCGACGCGGTCGCCGATGACGATAGGGGTCTTGCGCAGCTCGCGGGCGCGGGCTGCGGTGATGGTGCGTTCTTTCTCGGCGCGAGGATCAGCGCCGGTCTCGATGAGCGCGGTGTAACGGCCGCGATCAACCGCGGTCACCATGCCGATGACCGAGTCGGCGTGGTCGGGTCGTCGCTTCGTGCGCGGCTTGTTCGCCTTCGGGTTCGGTCGCTGCCGCACCGTATGGTCTGCGTATTCGGCGTAGGGGCCGTCGAGGTCGTCGTCTTCGTCGGGTGTCAACCAGCTCATCGAGATTAGGCTCCGTCGAGCAGATTGCCGATGCCGCGCACGATCGACCCGGCAACCTTGCCGGTGCCGCGCAGCAGAATATCACCGTTCGAGATCGCGCCACCAGCGATATTGCCCAGCAAGTCGCCGAGCAGATCGCCACCCTCGTAGGTGCCGCCGTCTCCACGCTCGCGCGCTCGTCGGGTCGTGGCGTTGCCGCCCGCGAGCATGCCGTGCCACAGCTCGGTGAACTGGGGCAGCGTCTTCGAGGTGCTGCCGATGTCGTCGACGCTCACCCCTGCGATGCGTAACCCGATGAGGGCGCCGGTCGTCGCCATTCGGTGGTCTGCATATGCGCCCCAGGTGCCGCCGTGCAGGGTCGCAGGGTGCAGCGCGATGCCGTCTTCGAGTTCTTCGGCGCGGCCGCCGAGCGCATTGATCTCGTGCACGAGGGCTGCGATGCGGTCGGTCTCGTGGTGCCTGATGTGCCCGATGCCCACGATGCGGCTGGCGACGCCATCGCCAGTCCCCGTGCCGTGCGCGGCGAGCGCGGCGAGCCCCACGAGAGTGGGCGCGAGTTCGCCGGCCTCGGGTACGGAGAGGTCGACCCCGCGAAGAGGGCCGGAGCCTTGCACAGTGACCGTCTGTGTGTCGCCGGTCTGCGTGGCGTCGACGCGTGCGCCGAACGCCTCGAGCAGAGTACGCAATTGGTTGCCCACCTGCGTGGTCGAGACCGGCCAGTGGGGTACGGATACCGAGCCGCCGGCGACCAGCGCAGCTGCCAAGAATGGGGCTGCGTTCGAGAGATCGGGTTCGATCGTCAGATCGGCTGCGAGGATCGGCCCCGGCTGCACCCGCCACTCGCCGGGCGCGACGGTCTCGGCGACCACACCACGTCGGCGCAGCGCCTCGAGCGTCATCTCGATGTGGGGCACGCTCGGCAGACGCTCGCCCGTGTGCACCACGTGCACCCCCTCATTGAAGCGAGGAGCGGCGAGGAGGAGGCCCGAGACGAACTGGCTCGAGAGCGAGGCATCGAGCTCGACACGGCCGCCTCGCAGCGACCCCGTGCCGTGCACGGTGAACGGCAGTGCGCCGCGGCCGTCGTCAGAGATATCGGCGCCGAGCGCGCGCAGTGCGTCGAGCACGGGCCTCATGGGGCGCTTTCGGGCGTAGGGGTCGCCGTCGAACGATACGGGGCCGAGCGCGAGCGCTGCGACCGCGGGCAGAAACCGCATGACGGTGCCGGCCAGCCCGCAGCCGATGCTGGTCGAGCCGGTGAGCTCTTCTGCGGGAGTGATGCGAAGGTCTGGGCCAAAGACGTTTGTCGGCGATGCGAGCTCGTCGATCTGCACACCGAGCGCCCGCAGGCCCTCGGTCATGAGCTGTGTGTCACGCGAGTGCAGTGGCACCCGGAGCATGCCGGAAGCGTTCGCGAGGGAGGAGAGGATGAGCTCGCGCCCAGTGAGCGATTTCGACCCGGGCAGGGCAACCGTGGCGGCGAGAGGACCGCTCGAGAGTGGAGACTGCCAGGCCGGCTGCTTGCCTGTGCCATCGCCTTGGCTCGCTGGATCTTCGTCATCCCTGCCGGGATTCATTTTTCCAACGAGCATTGAAGCGGCCTCCGGCGGAATAGAAACGTGGTGTCGACTGTTCTTGATTCTAGCTGGCGGCACTGACAAGACCTGAGGAGGACCGCTGTGATAGTACGCGCTTCGGCGGCAGCCCGGGCGGGCGCCGCGACGACAGCGCTCGACGCAGGGGAGTGGCGCGCTCGCGTGGCCATCGCGATCCTCGCGGTTTCTCGCGTAGGCTTGAACACCGTGACCACCAAGCCAAACGCGACCGAGCGCCTCGAACTCGAGCAGCGGTTTACGCGAGATGCGCTGCCCTATCTCGACCAGCTCTACGGGGCCGCGATGAAGATGACGCGCAACCCGCAGGACGCGCAAGACCTCGTGCAAGAGACGTTTGCGAAGGCGTTCGCATCGTTCGGCACCTTCACCGAGGGCACGAACCTCAAGGCTTGGCTGTATCGCATCATGACGAACAGCTACATCAACGTGTATCGCAAGAAGCAGCGCGAGCCATACCTCGGGGCGGTCGACGATCTTGAAGATTGGCAGCTCGGCGGCGCGGAGTCGACGACTGCGATGTCGTCGCGCTCGGCCGAGGCAGAGGCGATCGATCGCACGCCTGCAGGGGTGGTGACCGAGGCGCTGAATGCCCTGCCGGAAGACTTCAGAATGGTGGTCTACCTCGCAGACGTCGAGGGCTTCAGTTATCAAGAGATCGCCGACATCGTCGAGCGGCCGATCGGCACGGTCATGAGCCGGCTGCACCGCGGCAGGTCGAGGTTGCGGCAGGCGCTCGGCGACTATGCCAGGGAGCAGGGGATCGGCACCCCGAACGGCAGCGGCGAGGGGTCGCCAGCACATTCGAAATTTGCAGAGGAAGGGGCAACACAATGAGCGGATGCGGATGCGAGCACGCTCGCGCCAACCTTGAAGAGCTGATTCGTGGTGAGCTGCGCGAAACCGATTGCGGGCCGATCAGGGAGCACCTCGAAAACTGCACCGAGTGCCGCGACGAGCAGCAAGTCTTCGAGAACCTCACGGTGGCGGTGCGTCGCGCCTGCGAGGGCCCTGCGCCCGACTCGCTGCGTGACACGATCGTTGCCTCGCTGCGCGAGTTGCACTGAGCGATCGCTCTCACACGCCGACAAACGCGGCTGAGCCCGGCACCTGAAGTTTCAGGGCCGGGCTCAGCCGCGTTTGCTACGGGGTGTCGTACTTCGACTTGTTGATGTCGAGAATCCAGTTGTCGGCTGGATCGGTCGTGCGCGTAGCGCTGTCGACGTATTCGCTCTCGTTGATCAGCAGGTACTTGTTTGGCGATGATTCGCTGTCGTTCCAGGTCGGATCGAGCGACTTCCATGTGCCGTCGATGCTGACGCGGTTCCATGCGTGCCCGCCGCCGGCGGTGACGTCGCCGAGCACGATGACGCTGTCGAGATCGGCCTCGCGCGCGATGAGCGTATACGCCTGGGCGTAGCCCATGCAGACGGCGGTTCCGTCACGGAACACGCCGATGGGGCTCCACGCGGTGTACTCCGAGTCCGGGTCGATGCGCCCGAGCGGGTTACTGGTGCTGCCGAAGTACTGATCGCCCACTAGCTCAGCGAGGCTGTCGTAGTCGTACTCGGTGTTGTCGATCACCCACTGGTTGATCTCTTTCGCTTTCTCTTCGTCGCTCATGCCCTCGACCGATGCCGCGACCTCTTTTGCCTTGTCGTAGCTGAGATCCATCGCGGCCTCGCGGTCGGTCTGATCGAAGATGTAGTCGATGTAGATCTTCTGTCCGTCGACCTGCATCAGCGGGCTGCCGTAGTTCAGCAGCGGGTTCTGCGTCATTGCCTCTCGGTACGCGGCGTACGGTGCTGGTGCCCCTGGCTCGTCGCGCCACTTCGAGACGTCGATCGCCAGCTCGCCCGCGTACATATTGGCGGCGATGTGCTCGACCATTGGGTGCGTGCCGAAGACCGGGTAGTCGACCTTCGGGGTCTTGGTCGCAGCCGTGAGCGCGCGATACTTCTCGACGTCGATCGACCGGTCGGCGTCTTCGACGGAGGTCAGCACCGCGCCGGTTTTCGCCTGCTCAGAGATCGAGCGAGCGTTGAAGTTCGCGATGTGCGACTTGAGCTGCTCCATCCACTCGGCCTTCGACATGCCGGCCGGTACATACGAGGCGTAGCTTTCGGTCAGCGTCGTGCCGAGGATTGTGGCCTTCATGCCCACCCCGTCGGGGTATACGAAGCCGCCGTTTTCGCCGTAGTTCTGAATGACGACATCGGGGTTCAGGCTGTCCGGGTCGATCTGCACCTGCATCGAACGTGTGGCGCCGTCGAGCGTGGTGACGGGAATCCAAGTTTCGAGGCCGGTGAGGTCACCGGTGTTCCACTTCTGCGTCTCGTCGCGGGTTCGGCTGATCTGCCAGTCGGCGACCTTGAGCGGCAGCGAGCGCACGCTCGCGTCGGGCGCCACCGGTGCCGAGGGAGAGTACTGCTTGCCCTGCTTCGCGACCACGCTGATACGTGCGTTTGTCGCGTTGAAAGTGCTGCCAGAGGTGCCTTCTGGACCGTACTGTTCTTCGTCTGCAGAGTTTCCACTGTAGAGATTGAAGCCGGCGTTTTGTGTACCCTTGAACTCTTGAAAGTCGCTGGAGTCGTACGAGGTTTCGCCGGTCACCTTGCCGATGATGTCGGTCTGCCAGCCCTCGCTTTCGGTAGCCGAAAACATCGTCGGCCCTGATTTCAGCACGAGATACTCGGTGTTCTTGTCTGCGCCCTCGGGCGCGATCCAGGTGATCTTCACCGACCCGTCGGTCGCCCCCTTCGAAAACGCGATGTCGATCGGAGCCGGGCGATCCTCTTCGTACTTCGGAATGACCTGAGTGACCTCAGGGATCTCGAGCTTCTCGCCGTCGACGCCATAGCTGCGCTTGACCCAGTACGACGCGTACTCCGACCATGGCAGGTTCTTGTCGAAGAAAATGGTTTCGAGTCCGAGGTCATCGGCGTACACATCGTCGGCTTTCGACGCATAGTCGATGGCCTGCAGTGGCTTCAAGTTCAGTTTGCCGTCAAAGCCGTCGACGTAGGTGTCGACTGGAACTGTGAGATCGCGGTCTGCATAGAGCTCGACGATGCCGTGGTTGAACGTGACGGAATCGCCCTCACTTTGCAGGCGTTCGCTGAGTTCGAAGTAGTCGACGTTCAGGTCGAGGTGCAGGGTGTCGTCTTTCGCGACGTCGAGCGTGACCGGCGGCATGTACTTCATGCCGTTCGCGATGACGGCCTCGCCTGAGCTTGAATTCTGCCCAAGAATCGCGGGGAACGCGATGGCGCCTGCGGTGACGAGCGCCAGTGCCGCGACTGACGCGGTAACGATGAGCCAGGTCTTCTTGCGTTTCGGAATATGACCTTCATGCGCCAACGCTGTAGCCTGATGAGCAGCATCATGTTGCTCTGCGGCCTGCGGCGGTTGAGTCCCGCCACCGTGCGTGTGCTCGGTCCATTGCGCGCCGTCCCACCAGCGCAACTCTGCCTGGCCGTAGGGATCTGGATACCAGTTCGGCTGCGGCGTCTCGCTCATCTACAGTTTCCTTGCGTCAGTTTCAAAAACTGGCTCCCAGGGCAAGTGTAGTAGAAAGCGATGCTACGGCAGCCGCGGCAGCGCCTCGATGAGCTCTCGGGTGTAGCGCTCTTGTGGGCGCTCGAAAATGGCGTCGACACTACCCTGCTCGACGATGACGCCGTCTCGCATCACCGCGATGCGCTCGGCGAGCCGGGGTACCACGGAAAGGTCGTGGGTAACAGTGATGAGCGTCAGACCCATCTCGTCGCGCAGCTCAGAGAGCAGGTCGAGCAGACGGCTGCGCACGAGCACGTCGAGGGCGCTCACCGGTTCGTCTGCGACCAGCAGCTCGGGCCCGTGCACGAGCGCGCGGGCGAGCGCGATGCGTTGGCGCTGGCCGCCAGAGAATTCGTGCGGGTAGCGATCGGCAGAGCCTTTCGGCAGCTCCATTCGGTCGAGGATCGCCGTGACCGCCTCGCGGTGATTGCCCGGCGCACTCGTCGCGATGAGCGGCTCGGCGACGGTCTGCCCGATGGTTCTCCGCGGATTGAACGACGAGTACGGGTCTTGGAACACGATGCCGGTGCGGCGACGCAACCAGAGCATACGATCACGTCGCTGGCGCGGAAAGACGAGGGACCCGTCGAACCTGATCTCGCCAGTGGTCGGCGTGCCGAGGCCGAGCAGCATGCCAAGCAGGGTCGACTTGCCAGACCCCGATTCGCCGACGATCGCGACGCTCTCACCGCGTCGCACCTCGAAGTCGACGGTCTCGCCCTCGGCGTTGCCGAGCCCCCACAGGCCGCCCTCGCGGGCGAACAGCCGCGTGGCCGGCGTGCGGTACCTCTTCGATACCCCGAGACCCTCGAGCAGGGGCGCCTCGTGCAGCAGCGGTTCTCTCATGAGTCGCCCCCTGCTGCGCGAATGAGGGCCCTCGTGATCGAGTGTGACGGGCTTTCGAGAATCTGCCCGACCGTGCCCTGCTCGATCACGTTGCCACCATCGAATACGAGCACGCGTTCGGCAACCTCAGCCATGACCGCCAGATCGTGGGTGATGAACACGAGCGAGGTATCGTCGCCCTCGGTCAGCTCGCGAAAAAGCCGCAGCACCCCCTTTTGCACGGTGACATCGAGCGCCGTCGTTGGCTCGTCAGCAAGTAGCAACCCGGGCCTTGCAGAGATCGCTGCAGCAATCGCGGCGCGCTGGCGCTGGCCGCCGCTCACTTCGTGTGGGTATGCGCGAACCATGCGCTCGGGGTCTTTCAGGCCCACCCGGGAAGCGAGGCGCAGCGCCGCAGCTCTGCGCTCGACGCGGGTGAGCGAGTAGTGCAGCGCGAGTGCCTCGGTCATCTGCCGGCCGAGGCGATGCAGCGGGTTGAGCGCGGTCTTCGGCTCTTGAAACACCATGCCGATGCGGTCTCCGCGAAGCGACGCGAGCTCGGCGTCGGGCATGCCAACGAGCTCGGTCTCGCCGAGTCGAATGGAGCCCTGTACCGACGCGTGTTCTGGCAACAGCCCTGCAACAGCAAGCGCGGTGAGCGTCTTGCCAGAACCCGAGCCGCCGATGAAGCCGAGGCGTTCACCCGGCGCGAGCGAGAACGAGATGCCGTGCAGCAGCTCGACACCGCCGATCGATACCCTGAGATCGGCCACCTCGAGCGGGGGCGCGAGCGCGGGCGTTGTCGCGGACTGCGACGTCGACTGAGTTCGATCGCTCATGCGGGGTCTCCTGACTGCACGCTATCAGCGCGGCGCCCTCCGAACCGCAGGCGCGGATCCATCGCTTCGCGAAGCGCGTCGCCCAAGAGATAGAACGCGAGTACCGTCAGCGTGATGGCGAGCCCTGGCCACATGACGACAGCCGGGTGTATCGCGATCTGCGACTGCGACTCCTGAAGCATGAGGCCCCACGATGGAACGCTCGGGGGAGCGCCGAAGCCGAGGTAGCTGAGGCCCGCCTCGGCGAGAATCGCGAGGCCCATCGCGAGCGAAAGCTGCACGACAAACACCGGCGCGGCGTTCGGCAGCAGGTGCATGCGAAGAATCGCCCACCTCGACAGCCCCGAGGCTCTGGCGGCGAGAATGAAATCCTCGGCGTTGATCTGCCTGAGCTCGGCCCGCACCACGCGCGCGATCTGCACCCCGTAACCGATGCCGACCGACACGATCACGACCGGGATCCCGCTGCCGAACACGGCCGCGAGCATGATCGCGAGCAGCAGCGTCGGAAACGCGATCAATACATCGATGAATATGATGAGCGGCTCACGCAGTTTTCTCGGGCCGAGCGCCGAGATGATGGCGAGCCCGAGGCCAATGAGGCCAGACACGAGCGCCGCACCGAGCACCACCAGCACGGTGACTCTTGCGCCTGCCATCAACCGTGAGGCGATGTCGCGGCCGCTACTGTCTGTGCCGAGCCAATGCGTGAGCGAGGGCGACTGCCAGGCCTCAGAGATGTTTGACTGATTCGGATTCGCAGGCAGCCAGAAGAGCGAGACGAGTGCTGTGATCGCGAGCAGGGCGAGCACCGCAAGGGCGAATGCGCCGCGGGGTGAACGAATGAGGTGGCGCATGGTGCCACCGCGCTGCCCGCTCATTGCTCTTCCACTCTGAGCCGCGGGTCGATCATTCGGTGCACGACATCGACGAGCGCGCCGAGCCCCAGAATCACCGCGGTGAGTACGAAGAGCGTGCTCTGCACCTTGATCAGGTCGCGTTGGCCGACGTCAACGACCAGCATGCGACCGAGGCCCGGCAGGCTGAAGAGCTGCTCGATGACGACTGCCCCGACGAGCAGGCCCGCGACCTGCAGCCCCAGCATTGAGACGACCGAGAGCCCGACACCGGGCAGGCCGTGGCGCACGAGCGCGCCGAGCCGGGTGTACCCGCGCGACATTGCGGTGCGCACGTGCTCGGCGCCGATTGCGCTCAGCGTCGCGCTCTTCACGAAGCGAAACAGTACCGCGCCCTCGATCAGGCCGATGGTCAAGGCGGGCAGGGTGAGCGACCGTATTGCGGCAAGAGGATCGGCCCAAGCATCGCGCGGAAACCCCTGCGAGGGCAGCCAACCGAGCCAGGTCGAGAACAGCACGATGCCGAGCAGGCCGGCCCACACGGCTGGCACCGCTGCAGCGATCACGCCCAGCACGGAAAGCACTCGGCTCGGCAGCGCCTGCCTGCGGTATGCCGCGAACACTCCGAGCGGCAACGCTACGATGAGCGCGATGGTGAGCGAGTAGAGCGTCAGCGGAACGGTGACCTGCGCCTTCTCGGCGATCTCGGCGGCGATCGACGTGCCCGAGACTACTGAACTGCCGAGCTGGCCGGTGAACACCCCGCCGAGCCAGTCGAGGTATTGCAGGGGCAGCGGCACGTTCAAACCGAGGCGTTCTCGAATAGCTTCTACCTGAGCGGGAGAGGCGCTCGTGCCACCGATTACCTGCGCAACATCGCCCGGCAACAGGCGTAGAGAAATGAAAATGATGAGGCTCGCCAAAAAAAGACCCGCGAGAAGCGTCAGTGCCCTGACTGCGAGGAAGCGGATCATCCCTAAATCCTATCCGTTTGCGTGCCGTAGCCGAGGCAGAACGCAATCGCCCGGGCACCTCTCGGGCACCCGGGCGATTGCTTGGCGTAGCAGCTTAGCTGACGCTCACTCCCGCGAGGTTGATGCGCGAGTTGGTGTTGCTGTTCGGGAAGCCCTGCACGTGCTTCGCGACGGCGTTTGCCGGGGTGTAGTTGATCAGCCACTTCGCCGGCGCCTCGGCAGCGACAATGCGGGCGGCCTGCTGCACCAGCTCGACCGCCTGTTCGGGGTCGGTGGTCGCGATCGACTGCGCGTACAGATCCTGCACCTCGGGGTTGTTGTAGCCGAAGTAGTAGTCGGGGTTCGTGTAGTTGACGAAGTCATTCGCCTCTGCGTGGTTGACGTAGCTGAGGTCGTACTGCCTCGGGCTGCCGTCTTCGGGCGCCGAGTAGACGTCGCTCAGCCAGGTGCCGAACTCGACCGGGTTCACGTTCAGCTTCACGCCGATCGCATCGAACTGGGTGACCACCTGGTTGATGGCGTCGCTCGCGTAGAAGCTCGGAATCGTGACGGTGAGCTCGAGGCCCTCGGCGTAGCCGGCCTCTGCGAGCAGCGCCTTCGCGGCCTCGGGGTCATACGCATTCACCGAAGTGAGATCTTCGTAAGCCGGCTCGAGATCGGTGATCGGGCCGCCGAGCACCTTGCCGTCACCGTAGAAGGCCTCAACGATCGAGTTTCCGTCGATCGCCATGGAGAGCGCGGTGCGCACACGCACGTCGTTCAGCGGGGCCTTCTGCGAGTTGAAAGCGAGCGTGAAGACGTCGGTGCTGTCGGCGTGCTCGATCGCGAAGTCGGTGCCCTCGAACTGCGACACCATGTTCGAAGTGACGGGAGCGAGCACGTCGAGGTCGCCCTCGAGCGCCGCGTTCGTCGCCGCGTTCGCGTCGGGAATGTAGCGCCACACGACCGTCTCGACCGCGGGCTTCTCGCCCCAGTACTCGGGGTTTGCGGCGAAGGTGATGCTGTCGCCCTGCTTCCACTGCTTGAGCGCGAACGGGCCGGTGCCGTTGCTCGTGCTTGCGAGGTCGCCCGTGTACGCGGTCTCGAACACGAGTCCAGGGCGGTTTGCGAGCTGCCACAGCAGCTGGCTGTTCGGTGCGGAGAGCTCGAGCACCACGGTGCGCTCGTCGGGTGAGGTCACGGTGACCGGCGCTCCGAGCGCGGTGCTGAGCGACGCGGGGCCCTCGGCCGCGCTGAGCGAGTCAACCACGTCTGCGGCGGTGAGCTTGTTGCCCGAGGTGAAGCTGACACCCTCGCGCAGCGTAAAGGTGTAGGTCAGGCCGTCGTCGCTCTGCTCTGGCAAATCTTCTGCGAGCACCGGCACAAACTCATCGACGGTGCCCGACTTCAGGCCGATGAGGCCCTGGTAGACGTTGTCGATCAGAATCTGGTCGAGGGCGACACCGCCCGTTGCGCGAATGTCGAGGTTGCTCGGCTCGAGCTGCAAGCCGACGACGAGCTCTTTGCCCGCGCCGTTGCCGCCGCCCCCGGCATTCGAATCCTGGTCGCGGCCAAGCCAGAAGACCAGTGCGGCGACGATTGCCGCGACGGCGATGACTGCGATCGTAATGATCAGGGGTGTCTTCGAGCGGCCGCGCTTGCGGTACTCGGGCGCCTCGGCTGGGGCGCTCGTGTTCGACTCGGTCACGTCAGTGGCTCCTCGGGTCGTGCGCGGCTGGTGCCGCGCGCTGAATTGATAGACGGCGGGCGGCAGTGCTCGTGCGTCAAGAGCCGAGAGTACGCCGCTTTTGCGTAATTGTCTTCCCGCAGAACAGCTTGTTAACAGTTTGTGACATTACCCATAAGCGTGAGCAAGGGTGACCATAAGTAAACGAAGAGGATCGCGGCCGGCCAGTGCGTGCCCTGACGATGCAAAATCAGTTACCGAGAGAGCACGAGAATCGCTGAGGCGAGCTCGCCAGGCGATGCCTCGTGCACGTTGTGCGGCCCCGCGACGGTGACGACCTCGCTGCCGGGCAGCCGGGTGCGCCACTCGGCCACAAGCTCGGGCCCAATGAGACCGTCTGATCCTCGCACCAAAGAAACGCTCGTGCCGCCCCGCTGCACCGCTTCGAGAGGTGCCCAGATCGGCGCAAACGGGGTGCCCTCGCCCATGCCGTCCATGGGCGCGGCCTCCATGTGCGCGAAGTGGTGTGCCCATTCCCAGCGCCCGTCGGGCCGCTGCCGCGCATTGAACGCGACCCCGCGGGCGAGCGCCGCGCGATCCTCGCCGATACCGTAGGCGACCNNCCCTGCTGCACCATCTTGAGCGGCGCCCAGAGCGGGGCAAACGGGTTGCCTTCGCCCATGCCGTCCATGGGGGCAGCCTCCATGTGCGCGAAGTGGTGCGCCCATTCCCATCGCCCGTCGGGTCGCTGCCGCGCATTGAACGCGACCCCGCGCGCGAGCGCCGCGCGATCCTCGCCGATGCCGTAGGCGACCGCGCGATCGACCATCTCTGCTTGCGTCGCAAAGTCGCGCTGCCCAGAGATGAAGTCGCCGATCGCGCCCGCATCGCCCTGCGGGCTGACGCCGGGGGTGATGTCGACGATCACGAGGCCGCGCAGACGCGCGCCGAGTATCGGTGCGGCGATCGCGGCGACGAGCCCGCCGAGCGAGTGCCCGACCAGCACGAAGGGCTCGGGCGCGAGCTGTTCGAGGGCCATGAGCACGTCTGCCGCCAGCAGGTCGGGGCGATAGTTCGCGTCTTCGCGCCAGTCGCTGCGGCCGTGTCCCGGCAGATCGAGCGCGACGGCCGGGGCGTCAAGGGCGAGCACCACCGGGTCGAAGCCGTGCGCATTGAGGCCCATGCCGTGTAGAAACACGTACTGCGGGGGATCAGCGTCGCCCGCTTGCGAGTTTGACCCGTAGCTGAGGGCCGAAATGGTGCGGCCGTCGCTGACAGGCACCTCGACGCGGCGCACCCGGGGGAGCGGCGCTTGGCGCCCGACGCGCGCGGCGTCTGAGGCCAGGTAGCGAAACTCGTCTTGCTCGTCGGACCCCACCGATGGTGTCGCGTCGCCAATCCCACCCGTGCTCTGCTGTGTCATGAGCATGAGTGTATCGGCGAGCTTCACCCGCAGCCACTACACTCAGGGGGGTGAACCCCGAGCGAACCGAGCCGAGACCCGGGCCGCTGTACCGGCTGTACCAGCGGCGTCTGCGGCGAGAGCTCGACCCGGCGAATGTGCCGCACCATATCGCGGTCATCGTCGACGGAAATCGCCGTTGGGCAAAGCAACGGCTGCAGGAGCGCGTCGCCGTCGGGCACCGAGCTGGTGCGCGCAAGATTCCCGAGTTTCTGCACTGGTGCGAAGACGCGGGCGTTGAGGTGGTGACGCTCTATCTGCTCTCGAGCGACAACCTGCGCGGGCGCGACACGCAAGAGCTCGAAGATCTCTTCGGCATCATCGCCGAGCTCGCGCGCAGCCTGAGCGAGATCGACGGTTGGCGCGTCAAGCACGTCGGCAGCTGCGAGGGTCTGCCCGAAGGGCTGTCGTCAGCGCTCGCCGAAGCGGAGCGGGTCACGGCCGACCGTACCGGCCTGCACGTGAACCTCGCGGTTGGCTACGGCGGGCGCAGCGAGATCACCGCGGCGATGCGCAGCGTGATCGCCGAGCACCAGGCCTCGGGCGGAACGCTCGACACGCTCGCGGAGCGGCTGACACCCGAAATGATCGGCGAACACCTCTGGACTCGCGGGCAGGCAGACCCCGACCTTGTGATCCGCACCTCTGGCGAGCAGCGGCTCAGCGACTTCATGATCTGGCAGTCGGCGCACAGCGAGTTCTACTTCGTCGAGGCTCTCTACCCCGACCTCAGAGAGGTCGACTTCTTGCGCGCGCTGCGCGACTACTCGCGCCGCCAGCGCCGCATGGGGCGCTGAACGGCCGAGTTTACGGCTCAGACCTGCTGCAGAAAGGCTTCGAGCTCCTCGCGAGCGATGTGGTCTGCCTTCTGCACCGGCGGCGACTTCATGAAGTAGGCCGAGGCTGCTTCGACCGGGCCGGCCTGGCCGAGATCCTTTGCGACCTTCGCGCTGCGAATCGCATCGATCATGGTGCCAGCCGAGTTCGGCGAATCCCAGACCTCGAGCTTCAGCTCCATGTTCAGCGGCACGCCGCCGAAACCGGTGCCCTCGAGGCGGATATAGGCCATCTTGCGATCGTCGAGGAACGGCACGAAGTCGCTCGGGCCGATATGGATGTTGTCGGCGGCCAGCGGCACGTCGATCTGGCTGGAGACGGCCTGCGTCTTCGACTTTTTCTTCGATGTCAGGCGCTCGCGCTCCAGCATGTTGNNCCAGACCTCGAGCTTGTACTCGAGGCTCATCGGCACGTCTCCGAAGCCGCGCCCCTCGAGTCGCACGAACGCGAACTTGCGATCCTCGAGCCACGGCACATGATCGCTCGGGCCGATGTGCACGTCGTCGGCGTCGAGGTTCGCCGAGATGTTCGAGGTGACCGCCTGGGTCTTCGAAATCTTCTTCGACTTCAGGCGGCTGCGCTCGAGCATGTTCTTGAAGTCCNNGCCGCCGACGTTCAGCTGGTAGGTGTGGTCGAGCGCGATGCCGCGGCTCTCCATCAGGTGCGCCATGACCCGGTGGGTGATGGTCGCGCCGACCTGGCTCTTGATGTCGTCGCCGACGATCGGCAGGCCCGCCTCGACGAACTTCGCGGCCCACTCGGGGTCGCTTGCCACAAACACGGGCACGGCGTTCACGAAGGCGACGCCGGCATCGAGCGCCGCCTGGGCGTAGAACTTCACCGCCGCTTCGCTGCCGACGGGCAGGTAGCAGGCCAGCACATCGGCGCCGGAGTCGCGCAGCGCCTGGGCAACGTCGACGGGATCAACGGGCGACTCTTCTACGGCGTCGCGGTAGTACTCGCCGAGGCCGTCGAGCGTTGGGCCGCGCAGCACCTCAAGGCCCAGGTGGGGCACGTCAGAGAACTTGATGGTGTTGTTGTGGCCTGCCCAGATCGCCTCGGAGAGGTCTTTGCCGACCTTGTCTGCGTCAACCTCGAAGGCAGCGACGAACTGCAGATCTGAGACGTGGTAGCCGCCGAGGCGCACGTGCATGAGACCCGGAACCTGCTCGTCATCGGCGGCTCCGCGATAGTACTCGACGCCCTGCACCAGCGAACTCACGCAATTGCCAACGCCCGCGAGGGCCACCTTCACACTCATCGCACCAAGCTTTCGTTCTCATTCATATCTGGGCAATACGCCAACTCACCACTTTACTCCTCGCCGCATGCTGAGAGCTGCGTCGGCGGTGACAGCCCGCGGTACCCTCGTGTTGTGGGCGAGCAATCCGGGGCAAAAATGACGGCAATCACCGATGTCGCCATCAGGGCGGCGCTCGAGGCAGGGGCACTCGCGCTTGAGGGGTTTCGGGCGCCAGACCTCGAGGTCGACCTCAAATCAGACAAGCACGACCTCGTGACTCGCTACGACCGTGCGTGCGAGCAGCGCATTCGCCGGGTGATCCTCGCCGCATATGCCGACTCGAGCATCGTCGGCGAAGAAGACGCGGCGCACATCGGCACCGGGCCGCTCACTTGGTACGTCGACCCGATCGACGGCACCGCAAACTTCGCCCGCGGCATCGCGCTCTGGGCGGTGAGCATCGGGGTGGCGCGCGACGGCGAGCTGATCGCCGGCGTCATTTACGACCCCGCGAGCGGGCAGTTGTTCTGGGCCGACGAGCACGGCGCGTTTCTGCGCGACGGGTTTGGCAGGGGCGAGGATCGCCCGATGCGCAGTCGCGGCCACAGCGACGAGGGCAGAGCGACCGTTGCGCTGAACTTTCCGCTGGCGCGCGACCTGGTGCACTTCGAAGAGCTCGCGCTCGCGCAATACGCCGAGATCACTCGCACGTTCGGGCAGGTGCGGGGTGTGCACAGCACCTGCATCGCCCTCGCCTGGGTGGCGGCCGGCTGGGTCGACGCGACCATCTCGTTCGAGACGAACTCGTGGGATGTCGCGGCCGGGTGCTTCATCGTCAGGCGGGCCGGCGGGTGTTTTCACGGCTACCGGGATGGCCTGCAGGTTGCCGAGGGCTCGAGCCACCTCGCCCCGCACTACTATGCGGCGGCGCACAGTGCCGAATACCCGATGCTGCACGAGGTAATGCGCACGCAGAGCCGGCGGCCGTCGGCCTGAACCGGCGCTCGCCGAACGCGAGAACGCACATTGGCGTGGGGCAGATCCCACGCAGAAATGCGGCAGAATAACACCATGGCCATCGATACTGCCGAGCTGCCAGAGCCGACCGATCCCGAAGACATGCCTCCTGTGAACACGAACCCGGGCTGGCTGAGCGAAGACGAGCTCGCCTTTGTGCGGGGGCGCATGCCGGTGCTCTATGTAGAGGCGGTGCCGGTGCGAGTCGACGGTCAGGGGCAGGTGAACGAGGTCGGACTGCTCTTGCGGTCGACCCCCGAGGGTGTCATGACGCGAGCGCTCGTCGCGGGGCGTGTGCGGTTCGGTGAAACCGTGCGCGACGCGCTCTTTCGGCACCTCGAGAACGATCTGGGTCCGATGGCGTTTCCGCTCATTCCAGCGTCGCCGGTGCCCGCGCAGGTCGCTGAGTTCTTTCCGCTCCCGGGCATTTCTGCCTATGTCGACGAGCGCCAGCACGCGGTCTCGCTCGTGTTCGTGGTGCCGGTCACCGGCTCGTGCAGCCCGCGGCAAGACGCACTCGAGATGACGTGGATGTCGCCGGAGGAGGCGCTCGCGCCTGACACGCTCGACGAACTCGCTGGCGGTCGCGGCCGGCTGCTTCGGCAGGCGCTGGCTTCGGTCGGGTGCTGACCCGCGCGACTGCCTCCGGGGGGCGCCCTGGCTACCGCTGAGTAGTTTTCGTACGCTAGTTTGTGTACTGCGTATTCGCCGCAACGATGGGTCACCTCATGGGTGTCATCGAGCAGCCGGTGAATAACTCAATATACAAGTGAGGACCCCCCGATGAATCATGCATTTCTCCCTGCCCCCAAACCTCAGGCTGCTCCCCGCGCGCTGCGCGTGCTCGCCGTCTCGGCGCTCGCGTTCGCGGCTCTCGGCCTCACCGGTTGCTCGGCGCTGAACCAGTTCTTGCCGAGCTCGCAGCCCGCTCGCGATGCGAACACCGGTGAGGTAGTTGAGAAACAAGACAACGCCGACGTGTTCAGTCTGCGAGTCGGCGACTGCGTTGATACCGACAGCTCGATGTCAGGCGAGATCTCGGGCCTGCCCATGATTCCCTGCGATCAGTCTCACACCGATGAGGTGTATTTCTCGTACATGGTGGAAAGCGAAGAGTTTCCGGGCGAAGATGCGATCATCGCCGAGGCCGAGCAGAAGTGTGTGCCAGCCTTCGAAACGTTCATCGGAATCGGATACCAAGACTCTGTGCTCGAGTACTGGCCGATGTACCCGACCGAGGGCTCGTGGTCCGATGGCGACCGCGAGGTGCTCTGCCTGGCGTACGACCCAGCGGCGGCCACGGTCGGCACACTGAAGGGTGCGGCCCGCTAGCTGCGAGGAACGGGGCGGCGCGACTACTCGGCCGCGCTGCCCCGGTATGCGCTCGGGGTGACCCCGAGCAGCGCTTTGAAATCTTTCGTGAAGTGCGCGTGGTCGGCATACCCCAGCTCATTCGCAAGCGCCGCAATGCTGAGGTTCGGCTGTTCGCGCAGGCGAGCTGCCCCGTCTTGCAGACGGCGGCGGCGAATCATCGAGTGCAGCGAGAGCCCGAAGTAGCGCTCGGCGAGGCGTTGCAGGGTGCGCGGCGACGTGTGCAGCAGCGGCGCGAGCTGGTCAGCTCGAATGAGCGTGGGATCGGCCAGCACCTCCTCGAGTCTGTTCGCAAGTGCGGCGTCTGAGCCTGTTTCGGGCTGAGGCACCCGCGCACTCAACCACCTGCCGAGGGCGATCATTGCTTGCTCTCGCCGAGCCTCAGGCATGAGGTCGGCGCTTGTCATCGCACCGACGATCTCGAGCAGCAGGGGAGCCGCGTCGAGCTGCAGTGCGCTGTCTTGCAGCCCGTCGAGCTTTCGGCCGAGACCCGCCGCGAGCACGCTCGCTGCGGCCGGGCGCAGCAATGCGCCGACGCACCAACCCGTCCCCTTGAGTGTTCGCTCGGAACGCCTCGTCGGCGGGCCGACAAACGCGATGCCGTTTGCTTCGATCGCGAGATTGCACACCGGAAACGGGAGCGTCTGCTGCACTGAACGCTCGCCCGCTTCAAGCTGCCACTCGGGAATCCAGAACCAGCGCACCGCGTGCGCGAGATGTGCTGCTGGGGCGTAACGATGAAACTCCGGCAGTCTCTTCGGGTACAGGACGCCCCGCTGTTGCTGCGAGTTGTGCTGTTGCTGCGAGTTGTGCTGCTCCTGCTGTCCCATGGCCCCTACCTGCGCCGTACTCGCCGTCGAATGTGGCGCAAATTTGCAAGCTGCGCACGCGATCTTGATCCTACGCTGAAGCCATGAGCACTTCAGAGCACCGCGCCGCAACCGGCGCCCACACCACCAATGGAATGCCTCACGGGTCGACGAGCCTGACGCCGTTCCTTGCGATCCCGAGCGCCGCCGAGGCGATCGAGTTCTACCGCAACGTATTCGGGGCGCGACTCATCGACGCCACCGAGATGGGCGGCATCATCGCGCATGCCGACCTCGACTTCGGCACCGGGCACCTGCAGCTCGGTGAGCCTATGCCCGACTATCACCTGGTCGCGTCGCCTGAGGGCGAAGACGACTGCTATTCGATGGGCATCTATGTGCCAGATGTCGACGCCGTGGTCGAGCGCGCGGCCGCGGCGGGCGCCGTGGTGCGCGAGCCGCCGGCTGACTTCGTGTCGGGCGACCGCTTTGCGAGCATCCGGGATCCGTTCGGGGTGCGGTGGTCGGTCATGACGCGGGTCGAGGATCTCTCAGAGCAAGATAGCGCCGATCGCGTGCGGGAGTGGGCACGATCTTTTGAAGGCTGAACGCGAGAGCGTTCAGCAAAGATCGTGCCGGGCCCACTGGCCCGGAAATTTTCAGGGGTGAACGCATCGCGTTCACCAAATTCCGTGCCGGGCCTACTGGCTCGGATCTTTTGAAGGCTGAATGCGAGAGCGTTCAGCAAAGATCGTGCCATGCCCACCGGCCCGGGCTTTCGACGCCTGAGTGGCACAAGCCTGAGCGGTCAGCGCTTGCGCCACACGATGAGGTGGCTGCGCGAGAACGAGCGCGAGCATTTTGCGCACGAGGTTTCGCGGCTTGGCCGCCGAAACTTCGCGTGTTCGTGGCCCGCGGGGCAGACCCCCAACCAGGGAGCGAGCTCGTGCGCGATCTCGCCGTCGTGCGTGCGGCCGCCGACGTAGCCGAGCTCGCGCGCGATGCGCTTCCACTTCGGGCCGTGGGCTGCGTCCGAGCCGGCGATCGCGTGGGCCACCTCGTGCAGCAAGATCTGGTGAATCTCGTCGTCGTCGAACTTGGCGGCGAGGTAGCGGGAGACGGTGATGCGGCGGTCGGTGTAGTTGCAGAGGCCCGCCCGCCGCTTCGCGTGATCGAAGCCGAACGACCAGCTGCCTTGCCCGTGCAGAGGGTCGAGATGCAGCCGAATGAGCGCCTCGGCCCAGACCCGCACCCGGTCGAGCTCAGCCACGGTGCACCCTAGCCACGGCCGAACACCTCTGCCGGCGGCTCTGGGCTCGGTACCGCCTCGACGTCGGTTACGGCGCGAGCGCCGCGAAGCCATTCGTCGAGTTCGCGGCCCACGAGCATGCGCGCCGGGTGCGGGCCGCCCGCAAGCAGCCTGGGCAGCCAGTCGAGTTCATGATCGACGTCAGAGTTCGAAGCGAGCAGCACGACGTTGCCGAATCGACGCCCCTTGAGGGTTTGGGGTTCGCCAACCGCCGCAACGGTGCCGAACACTGCCGCAAGAGTCGCCACCTGAGAGCGGGTGAACGCCTGGCCAGTGCCGTCGGTCGTGTTGACCACCACCAGCCCGTCTGGGGCGAGCAGGGGAGCGATCTGCTCGTAGAACTCGATGCTCGACACGTGCGCCGGGGTGCGCGACCCGGCGAAGATGTCGACCACGACGAGGTCGATCGCGCCGTGCATGCCCTGCGGCAGCTTGCCGAGCACCTCGCGCGCGTCGCCGTGGCGTACGCGGATGCTCGCCCGTTTCGGCAGCGGCGCCGCCTCTCGCACGAGTTCGACGAGGGCGCTCTCCAGCTCGACGACCTGTTGCCTGCTGCCGGGTCGGGTTGCCTCGATGTAGCGGGGCAGCGTGAATGCGCCGCCGCCGAGGTGCAGTGCCGAGATCGGCTGCCCCGGCGCGCGAAACAGGTCGATCGCATGCGCGATGCGGCGCACGTACTCGAAGAAGACCTCGCTCGGGTCGCGCAGGTTGACGTGCGACTGCGGAGTGCCGTCAACGAGCAACTGGATCGCGCCGGGAACCCACCGATCCTCTTCGACCTCTGCGACGAGACCTGAGCTCAGCGTGACCGGCTCGGGAAGCCTCACGCCGAGGTGCTCGCGGCGAGCCCGAGCTCGTCGATCTTGTGTTGCATGTCTGCGTTCGAGGGCTCTACCTGGTGGCTGCCGTCGCGGTACAGAATGACGGGAATGTTGGTGCGCCCGCTGATGTCTCGGGCCACATCGGCGGCCTCGGGGTCTGCGACAAGGTCGATGTAGCGGTAGTTGGCGCCCGCGGCGTCGAAGACGCGCTTCGCGCGGCGGCAATCACCGCACCAGTCGGCACCGAAAATGATGGTCTCTTCGGTCGCGGTGGTCTCTGATGCTGCCTGCGGAGTGCTCTGTTCGTTCATGATTCAAGCGTACGCCGAGCCCCCGACATTCGTATCCCTCGCTGCTACGCTGCGAGCGAGCAGCGCTGCGAATCAACTTGCTCGGCCCGATCAGCCGGTTCTGACCGCCGCGCTGAGCTGGTTCACGCGGGCATCGGCGATCTGCAGGGCTCGCGACTCACGCTGCCTCCGCACGAAGAGGATCGCCTGAAGTGCGAGCTCGGGGTGCGCGGGGGGCGCCGGCGACACAAAGGGCTCGGTCTCGGCGAGCAGCGACGCGGCAACGTGCAGCCGGGCGGCCGGTTCCATCGCGGGCGCATGCGCGAGAAACTGCGTGATTCTGCGACTGAGCCGGTCTGGCAGCAGTGCGACGTCTGCGAGCTGTGCCCAACCCTCGAATTGGGGCGGCAGCACTGCCGGAGCAATCGCCAGCGGTTTCGTGCGCACCCGCTGGCAGTACGTGCCCGCGAGCAGGTCACCGAGGCGCTGCGACCGGGGCGAGAACGCCCCCGAGACGATCGCGATGGCACCGAGCGTCATGTAAGTCTCGAGCACCCCGATCAGGGCGCGAATGATCGAGTGCCGCATGGTGATGGCACCGCCATCGGTGCGCACGACTCTGCCGCCGATCGCGAGCTTGCCGAGGCTGCGCCCCCGCATGGCGATCTCGATCGTGCAAGGCAGCACCACCAGAGCGATCACGATGGTGACGACCATGAGGATCCTCGAGGTCGCCTCATCAAGCAACCCAAACTCGCCGGCCCACGAACCCAGCCACCCGAAAAGCAGCAGCACCGCGAACGACACCGCAATATCGATCAGCGCACCGAGCGCCCGAAACACCACTCCCACCGGCTGCACATCGATCGCCACGGCCTCGCCCGAGAGCAGCTCGTGCACGGGGTCGACATGCACAGAGCCGTGGGATGCGGCGCGGGGAGGCAGCGGCACGGGGCGAAACTCGGCAGACATGACTACAGTTAATCAGGTGGACGCAGATGCGCTGGCCGAGAATCGCCTGCCCGAGTGGCAGCGGCTGAACGAGCTGAGCCGCAACCCGCACCCGACGGGCGCAGAAGTCGATGAGCTCGTCGCGAGATACCGCTCGGCATCGGCAGACCTTGCCGAGCTCAAGAGCACGGTCGGCGAATCGCCTCAGGGAGCATATCTTTCGACAGTGTTGGCTGCGGCGAGACTACGACTCACCGGTTCGCCTCAGAACGTGCTGGTGAGGATCGGCGACTTCTTCGTCTGGCAGCTCCCGGCGGCGCTCTACCGACTGCGCAAGACGACGGCATGGGTCGCGGCCGGCTTTCTTGCGATTGCCACCATCGTCGCGCTCTGGATCGTATTGAACCCCGCAGTCGTCGACGCCATCTGGGACGCCGAGACGCTGAAAGCCTACGCCGAAGAAGACTTCACCGGGTACTACACCGAGAATCCGGCGGCGGTGTTCGCCGGAATGGTGTGGACGAACAACGCGTGGATCGCGGTGCAGTGCGTGCTCTTCGGCGTCACCGGCGTCTGGCCGGTGTTCTCGATGGTGCAGAACGCGATGAACCTCGGCCTGGCAGCGGGCAGCATGGCCGCCTACGGCAACTTCGATGTGATGCTGCTGCACATCTTGCCCCACGGCATGCTCGAGCTGACCGCGCTCTTCGTCGCTGCGGCCGGCGGCCTGCACCTGTTCTGGGCGTGGGTCGCACCGGGTGAGCGCAGCAGGGCCGAGGCGCTCGCCGCCGGCGGGCGCTCGCTCGCGACCGTCGCGATCGGCCTGGTGTTCACCCTCGCGCTTGCTGGGCTGGTCGAGGGTTTCGTGACCGGCTGGTGGCTGCCGTGGCCAGTGAAGATCGCCATCGGCGCAGCGGCCCTCGGCGTGTTTCTCTGGTACATGCTCTTCGTCGGCCGCAGGGCGGCGCGGCACGGCGAGACCGGCGACCTCGTCGAGTTCGAAGCAGGTACCCCGAAACTGGTGGCAGGCTAACGGGCCCTACAATCTCCCCGCTGCCTTGAGCGCCAGGTAGCGGTCGGCGATCTTCTGCGGCAGGTGCTCGGGGTCGGCGCTGAGCGCTTCGCCACCCGCGCGTTGCACGGCCTCTGCCACCTGAGCTGCCTCTGCAAGGGTGCGTTCGGCCGCGGCCGCGAGGTAGATCGCCTCGCGGGTCTCAGAGTCGCGCGACAGCCGCTCGAGGTCGCCGTCGCTTGCGGCCGCGACGAGCATTGTGGTGCCGCGGTTCGGCTGCGGGAGCGCCGAGAGAAACCCACGTGCGCCCTCGAGAGAGTCTTGGGCGGTGAGCACCACGATGAGCGAGGGGCGGGTGGTGACGCTGCGGATCGCCGCGAAGGCCGCACTCCAGTCGGTGTCGACGAGCCGCGGAAACACGGGAGCCATGGCCGCGCTCATCGCCGCAAGCAAGGGAGCGCCGTCGACGCCCGTGACGCGCGCCCGCACCGAACGATCGACCATCAGTAGATGCACGTGATCGCCGCCCTGCGAGGCCAACGCGCCGAGCAGCAGCGCCGCCTCGAGAGAAGCATCGAGTCGGGTCGCGTCGCCCACTCGAGCGGCAGCAGTTCGCCCGGTATCTACGAGGATCACCACGTGCCGATCCCGTTCCGGCCGCCAGGTGCGCAGCATCGTCGTCGTGCTGCGAGCGGTGGCGCGCCAGTCGATCGAGCGCACATCGTCGCCTCGCACGTACTCGCGCAGTGAGTCGAACTCGGTGCCCTGCCCTCGCACCTGCACACTGGTGTTGCCGTCGAGCTCGCGCAGGCGGGCGAGTCGCGACGGCAGATGTTTGCGGGAGCGAAACTCGGGCAGCACGGTGAGGCGCCCCGCGACCTCGTGCTTTGCCTGCCTTCCGGCGAGGCCGAGCGGGCCGAACGAGCGAACCATCACGAACTCGCTGCGCAGCTCGCCGCGGCGGCGGGGAAGCAGGGTGAAACTGACCGCTTTGGCTTCGCCGGGCGGCAACTCGAGCGACGCGCGCGAGGGCGTCGCACCAGCGGTTGGCTGCCAGGCGTCGCGCAGACTGCCGCGCAGCTGTCGCTCGCCCAGGTTGCGGGCGATCACCGTCGTCTCTGTCGCCTCGAACCGGCGTGCACGCTCTGGGCCTCGCCGCGTGACTTCGAGCCGCCGCGGGTTCGCGGCGCGCAACACGTCGAGCACGACGAGCACCGCGACGAACAGCAGCCAGGCGGGCAGCACGAACCACGGCGAAGTGCCGAGGGTGCCGAGCAGCACGATCGGCAAGACACCGAGACCGGTGAGCAGCACGAGGCGGGCGGTGAAGAACATTGCGCCTCGTTAGATCGGAACGACGGTCTGGCGCACGACCGCAGCCAACACGGTGTCTGCCGAGACGCCCTCCATCTGCGCGTCCGGTCGCAGTGAGATGCGGTGGCGCCAGACGGGGGTCAGCATGGCCTGCACGTGATCTGGGGTGACGGCTACCGAACCGCTGAGCCAGGCCCAGGCCTTCGCCGCGGCCAGCAGTGCTGCCGAGGCGCGCGGGCTCGCGCCGAGCTCGACCGAAGGCGCCGACCTGGTGGCTCGGGCGAGATCGACGATGTAGGCGAGCACATCGTCGGCGACGGCTACCCTTGAGACCGCCTGCTGAGCCGCGAGCAATTCGGCGGGAGTAGTCACCGCGTGCAGCTCGGTGAGCTCTCTCGGTGAGAAGCCATCGGAGTGGCGGCGCAGCACCTGCAGCTCTGCCGCATGATCTGGCAGATCGACGATCAGCTTCATCATGAACCGGTCGAGCTGTGCCTCGGGCAGCGTGTAGGTGCCCTCATGCTCGACCGGGTTCTGCGTCGCGGCGACGAGAAAAGGATCGGGCAGCGCGAGCGTCTGCCCGTCTGCCGAGACCTGGCGCTCCTCCATGGCTTCGAGCAGGGCGGCCTGGGTTTTGGGCGGCGTGCGGTTGATCTCGTCTGCCAGCAGCACGTTGGTGAACACCGGCCCGCGCCGAAACTCGAACTCGCCTGCCTTCGCATCGTAGATGAGCGAGCCGGTGACGTCTCCGGGCATCAGATCAGGGGTGAACTGCACGCGTTTGGTGTCGAGCCCAAGCGCGCGCGAGAACGAGCGCACCAGCAGAGTCTTCGCGACGCCCGGAACACCCTCGAGCAGCACGTGGCCGCGTGCCAACAGCGCCACGAGCAGGCCCGAGATGATGCCGCCCTGGCCGACGACCGCCTTCTCGACCTCCACGCGAATGCGCTGCATCGCGACCCGCAGGGCTGCATCGTCGGGTGCGTGAGGCTCTGGCGCCGAGTTCGGTGCGAGCATCGAGGGCTCGTTCTCGTGTTGGGTCACTGGATCGGCCTTTCGTTGGGGTGGTCGGTCGGGTCGCTTGTCGACACGGGTGGTGTCGTTGGTTCTGAGGGTGGCAATGGGTCGACGCGGTCGAGGATCGCGCCCAGCGCGCGGGCGAAACTCGCGAGTTCGGCGTCGTTCGCCGGGAGCGGGCCGGTGAACAGCTGCGAGAGCGCCGGCTCGTGAGGAATCGCGTACGCGATCTGCGCGGGCGTCGCGCGCTGTGACAGCCCGAGTCTCTTGCCGAGGCGCCGCACCGCCCCGTCGCGCAATGCGGCAGCAGCGTGCGCGCTGTCGCCCGTCTGCGCAGTGAGCCGTGCGCGCCCGTGCATCGTCTCTGAGGCGCGCACGGTGACGGGCAGGCGCTCTTCGACCAGTGGGCCGAACCTGCGGCCCCGCCAGACGGCAGCCACGATCGCGGTGACGACAAGCAGCAGCATGACCGGGGTGACCCAGGTCGGGGTGAGCGCTGCAAGCGTGCCAGCTCGATCTACTTCGAGATCAGCTGCTGACGGCTGGTACCAGACGACGCGGTCAGTATTGCCGAGTAGGGCGAAGGCGAGTGCCGCATTGCCGTTTTCGGCGAGGTGCGCGTTGTCGAAGAGGGGAGAAGCTTCGAGGATCGCGACGTGTGCGCTGCCGCCAGAGCCCGAAACCTTTGCGAATAGCAGTGCGGCCTGCCCGTTGTCATTTGTAAAGCATGTGGTCGCGCCCTCTGCGGGCTCGAAGAGCACTGCGGCTTCGATCTCACCGACACCGGAGAAGTCATATTCGCGGCAGTCGCCGGTGGACGACTCACTAACGGCCTGGTCAAAAGCGCTCTCACTGAACTCGCCGAGCGCGAAATCGCGCAGCACCTTCTCGTCGGCGGTCACGAACACCGTGAGCGCGGCGTTCGAAGCGAGCTCGCGCGCGTTCTCGATCGCAGCATCGCTCGGTATCAACGGCGACGACATGACCAGCGTTGCGTCTTCACTATTGAGCAGGCGACGCGCCTCGTCTTTGCCGGTCGCGATCTCGAGCGAGACGCCCTCTGCTTCGAGGATCGCCGAGAGCGCCTTTGCGCCCTCGGGTGAAGCGATTGTCGGGTCGAGCACGGCGCGCTCGTTCGGCCCCTTGCCACCCAGCACGACGAGCGCGGCAGCTGCCACGACAAGCAGCATGCTCGCGCCGATCCAACGCAATGCGCGGTTTCTGCGCGGCGGTGACGAGCTTGCGGTGCTTACCGCGTTGGCCAGACGAGTGTCTGAATGGATCGTCATGCGGGCACCGCGATTCTGGCCAGCGAAATTCGCTCGTCGACAGCGCGGACTGCTTGGTACGTGGGTTCATCACCGGGCGCTCCGAGATAGCGCACGCCGTCGAACAGCTGAGCAGCGTTGAGCAAAGCCGCCTGTTCGTCGGGAAAGGAATGGCTTGCGGCTGCCGCGATCGACTGCGCGGTTGCGCCCGGCGCGGGATCGAGCAGTTCGCGCTCGATCAATGACCTGGCGAGCGCGCGGTATCGCTGGGTGACGGCGCCGCCCCAGTCGCCCGCACGCGCGAGGTCGTCTGCCGCGGCACGAAGCTGAGCCGCGCTGAGCTGATCGTGTTGCCCGAGCAACGCCCCGTGACTCTGCATTCGGCGCGAGGCGCGGGGCC
This sequence comes from Leucobacter sp. UBA1945, assembly GCA_002336855.1. Classification (GTDB taxonomy): domain Bacteria; phylum Actinomycetota; class Actinomycetes; order Actinomycetales; family Microbacteriaceae; genus Leucobacter. The sequence continues at coordinate 26,361 of DDEV01000076.1, forward strand.
TGCCCCAGGCAATCACGCCGATGACCAGCAGCGCGATCACTACGGTAGCGATCGTGATGAGCAAGACAAGCCCGCCGGCTCCGTTGCCAAGGTCTGGGTTCAGGAGCTTGTCGAGAAACTCGAGCACGGCGAGCGATGCGCGGTCGAAGGCGTTCGGTTGCGCGGCAAGATATTCGGGTTTCGACAGCTCTTGCTCGGCAAGACGCCTCGCCTCTTCTGCGTCGGGCAGCGCGGCGAGACGGGCGAGCACCCCAGGCCGCGCGAGCGTGTCGAAACCGGTGATCACATTTGCCCCGTGTAGCCGTACGGCGCTTGCATCTGCGTTTGTGTCTGCGCCGCGGGAATGTGCGGCGGCGCAAACTGCGGCACGACATACGGGTCGCCGAGCTGCTCGCGCGACCAACCGACGGCCAGGTGCTCGACGAAGCTGCCGAGCGCCTGGTCGAGACCTTCTTTGCGCATGCGCGAGTCGAGGTAGACGAGACCTGCTGCAGTGTTCTGCGCGATTGATCCCACTGCGCTGATCACGAGCACGAGCAGCTGTGGCACAAGCATCAGGAGGAGCATCGTGATCACAGAGCTTGGTGAAACTTCGCTGCCTTCCAGGGGATCACCCGTCGGCATGAGCACGGGAATCAGCAGCATCGCGAACAGCTGGGCCACGCCGCTTACCGCGTTCGCGGCGAAGCCGATAATGACGCCGACGAGGGCGGTTGCGCCGAACGCGACCCAGAACCTGCCCCGCACCAGGTGCCACGAGCGCTTCATCGCCTCACCGATCGTGCACCGCTCGATGACGAGCACGGTCGGCACGAGCAGCAACTTCGTGCCGATCCAGATGACGAAGAGGGTAAACCCGAGGAGCAGGGCAAGGCCCAGCGCGATGCCGACTCCGACGCCCACGCCTACCTCGTCAAATGCGACTCCCAAGCCGGCGCCGGCGCCGAGCGCGATTGCGGCGAGAACAATGATTGCGATGCCGGCCGCGAGCCCGATCATCAGGGTGTAGCCCAGGATGCGCCAGAACACCGGCTTGACCTGTTGCCAGACCTCGGAGAGCTTCGGCTTCTCGCCGAGCACGGCGATGCGCAGGTTTGCGGCAACCACGCCCTGCACCGCCGCGCCGATGGCGATCGAGAGCATGCTGATCAAGAGGCCAGCGCCGAGGGAGAGCCCCAGGGTGCCTGCCATGATTGCGTCGTAGTCGGGGTCGCTCGGCGTGAGCGTCTCTAAGCGACTGATGTTGCCCGCGAAGATAAGGGCGAATAGACCGAGTCCCAGTAGCCCGACGACGAGCTGGGTACATACGCCGAAGCCGAGCAACACCGACGGGTTGTGACGCAGCATTGCAAATGACTTGCCAAGGATCGTGCCGAAGTCGAGCGGGCGCAGCGGAATGATGCCACGTTTCGGCGCGGGGGTCCAGTGGGGGAAGCTCATACCCCCATCCTTGCAGGTCGCTCCGACACTCAATTGCGGGTGGCTGCGATCCTTGGAGAAAAGCTTGTGGGTACGTAACAAATGGGTTACAGTTGATAGCTGCGCTTCGAATTCTTTTGTGTGCCTTCATATTGCGGTCGGCCAGCGAGCTCGTTGTTCCTATTTCACGAGCGGATCGAAGCCATCACCGCTATACCAGGTCAGACGGCCCGACGGGGCCCACGGAGGTAGTTTCCTTGGCTGCTGCGCGCAACGCAACTTCCACACATTCACCCAAGAACGGCCGCGCTCACCAGCGGCTCTCGTTCGCCAAGATTAGCGACACCCTGACGGTGCCGAACCTTCTTGCGCTGCAACTCGAGAGCTTCGACTGGCTCGTCGGTAACGACACGTGGAAAGAACGTGTCGTCGAGGCTCAGAAAGCGGGGCGCGATGACATCGCCCTGAAGAGCGGCCTCGAGGAGATCTTCGACGAGATCTCGCCGATCGAAGACAACGCAGGCACGATGCAGCTGTCGTTCGAGAACCCGATTCTCGACGAGCAGAAGTTCTCGATCGAGGAGTGCAAGGAGCGGGGCAAGACCTACTCGGCACCCCTCTATGTCGAGGCAGCGTTCTACAACACCGAGACCCAGGTGCTGAAGAGCCAGACCGTCTACATGGGCGACTTCCCCATCATGACCGACAAGGGCACCTTCATCATCAACGGCACCGAGCGCGTCATCGTCAGCCAGCTGCACCGTTCGCCCGGCGTGTTCTTCGAGCATGACAAGGGCAAGACGCACAGCTCGGGCAAGCTGCTGTTTTCCGCCCGCATCATTCCCTACCGCGGCTCCTGGCTCGACTTCGAGTTCGACCCCAAGGACATTCTGTACTTCCGCGTGGACCGCCGTCGCAAGATGCCGGTCACCATTTTGCTCAAGGCCATTGGCCTGAACCCGGAATCCATCCTGGCGAACTTCTTCGTCAACGACAACTTCCGCCTGATGGACAGCGGCGCGCAGCTGGAGTTCGTGCCCGAGCGCCTGCGCGGCGAGGTGGCACGCTTCGACATCACCGACAAGTCGGGCAAGGTGATCGTGGCCAAGGACAAGCGCGTGACTGCCCG
>DDEV01000057.1 GCA_002336855.1 Leucobacter sp. UBA1945
CTTTTCGCTCTTCACGACCGCGCCATTCTCTTCTGCTTGTTGATGTTCACCATCTGCACGATGATCACGAGCGCGAGCGCCCCGAAGAACACGATCGACGCGAGCACGTTCGCCTGCGCGGGCACGCCCTTCAGCGCCGATACGTAGATGAACTTCGGGAAGGTCGTTGCGGTGCCCGAGTTGAAGTTCGTGATGATGAAGTCATCGAACGACAGCGCGAAGCTCAGCAGTGCGGCACCAATGATGCCCGGGGCGAGCATCGGCAACGTAATGCGCCAGAACACCTGGCCCGGCGAGGCGTACAGGTCCCTGCCAGCCTCTTCGATCGCCGGGTTCAACGAAGCGACTCGCGCCTTCACCGCCACCACCACGTACGAGATGCAGAACATGGTGTGGGCGAGAATGATCGTGCCGATGCCTTTCTCGACCCCAGCGAGCAGAAACTGCGCAGCGAGGCCCGCGCCGAGCACGACCTCTGGCGTCGCCATCGGCGTGAACAGCAGCAGGCTCACGGTTGAGCGGCCCTTGAACTTGTAACGTACCAAGGCAATCGCGATCATCGTGCCGAGCACCGTCGCGATGACGGTGGCAACGACGCCGACGAGAATCGAGTTGCCGAATGCCGTGCATACCTGGGGCGCGCCGCAAGGATTCTGCCAGTTCTCAAGCGAGAAACCGTTCCAGATGATGTTGTTGCGGCCCCGCTTCTCGTTGAACGAGAACAACACAACATGCGCGATGGGCAGCAGCAAGTAAATGAGCGCAATGGTGCCGACAATCGGCACGAACGCCTTACCGAGACTGAACTTTCTCACAGCAGATCCTCCGCCCCGCTCTTGCGCACATACGTCGCCACGATGATCAGAATGATCGCCATCAAGATGATCGACAGCGCTGCCGCCATCGGATAGTTCTGGGTCTGCAAGAAGTTGGACTCGATGACGTTACCGATCATCGCCGTGCCCGTGCCACCGAGAAACTCTCGCGACGCATTCACGTAGTCGCCGGACATCGGGATGAAGCTGAGCAGCGTACCCGAAACGATGCCAGGCATCGACAGCGGCAGCGTCACCTTGCGAAACACGGTCACCGGCGAAGCGTAGAGATCACTGCCCGCTTCAACCAAGCGCAGGTCGAGTGCCTGCAGCGAAGCGAACATCGGCAACACCATGAACGGGATGAAGTTGTAGACGAGACCGAAGATCACCGAGAAGTGTGTGCCGACGAGCTCGTTCGGCAAGATCGACTTCCACGCAAGGGTACGCAGCAAGAAGCTGATGAAGAACGGCGCGATCACGAGGATCAGCAACACGCCCTGCAGCATCGGCCGGTGGCGCACCTTCACACCGATGAGGTATGCCAACGGGTAGCTGATGAGCAGGCCGATAATCGTCGCCGTCAGCGAGTACGCGAACGAACGCAGCAGATGCGGCCAATACTCCTGCAGCGCGACCCAGTAGTTCGAGAATTGCGCGGCCGCAACGTACTGCCCAATGCCCCCGCTCTCTGCCGGAGCCTGCAGTGAGGTCAGCGCAAGCTGGATGAACGGAGCGACGAAGAAGAGCAGCATGTAGGCGATGCCCGGTGCAAGCAGCACGAGGGCGATCCAGCCACGTTTCTTCGGCGATTGTTCGACGGCCTTCGCGTTCGCCGAGAATGCGGTAAATGCCATGACAGCCCCTACTCGGCGAGCCCGGCCTGCGTCGCGATCGCCTGCGTCGAGAAGTCGGCGGTAATCGCGCCGGTCTCGAGGTGATCGTCGGCAAGCCCGAAGGTGTGCTCGGTCAGCCAGCTCAGCCAGACCTCGTCGCCGAGTTTCGCTGCGGGGCCGGCCTCGACGTTCTGCGAGAAGACCTGCACCGTGCCGGCACCGGGCACCTCGACCGCGTACTGGGTGCTTACACCGATGAACGAGACATCGGCGATGCGACCTGGACCGATCACGTTGATCGACGCGTCCGCCGCGGGTGCCTCTGAGTGCAGCCTCAGCTTCTCGGGGCGCACCCCGACCGTGATTGTGCCGCTATCGCGCTCGCTGCGACGACGGGGCACGCTGATCTTGCCCGAGGGCGAGATCGTGTGAATCACCTGATCGGTGCCGCCGTCGACGTCGACAGTGAAGAGGTTCGACTGACCGAGGAAGTTCGCGACGAACACGGTCTTCGGAAGCTCGTACAGCTCTTCGGGGGCGCCCATCTGTTCGATGCGGCCCTTGTTCATCACGGCGACAGTGTCGGCCATGGTCATGGCCTCCTCCTGGTCGTGCGTCACGTGCAAGAAGGTCAGGCCGACCTCTTGCTGAATCTGCTTCAGCTCGAACTGCATCTGGCGACGCAGCTTCAGGTCGAGCGCGCCGAGCGGCTCATCGAGCAGCAGCAGTGCGGGGCGGTTGACCACCGCGCGCGCGAGCGCGACGCGTTGCTGCTGACCGCCAGAGAGCTGTGCCGGCTTGCGATCGGCCACGTGGTCGAGCTCGACCAGCTGCAGCGCTTCGTGCGCTTTACCGACAGGGTCACCAATGGCGCGCCGGCGCAGGCCGAATGCCACATTTTCGAGCACGGTCATGTGCGGAAACAGCGCGTATGACTGGAACACCGTGTTCACGGGTCGCTTGTGCGGTTTGAGCGCGGTGACGTCTCGACCACCGAGCAGAATCTTGCCCTCGGTCGGGTCTTCAAGACCCGCTACGAGGCGCAGCGTCGTGGTCTTGCCGCAGCCCGAGGGGCCGAGCAGCGCGAAGAACGACCCTGCCGGAATCGTGAGATCGAGGTGTTCGATCGCGGTAAATCCGGGAAACCGCTTCTGAATGCCAGCCAGCTCGAGGTCTGCGCCTGCCTCTGCGAACGATCCGTGTGAAGCCTTCGCCATCAGAGACCCAGCACCTTCTGGAACTCGTCCGAGTACTTCTTGTCTTCTTCGGGACTCAGGGTGCGGAAGCTGTGCAGACGCGTCCAGTCCTGCTCTGACGGGAAGATCAGCGGGTTGTCAGCGTTCTCAGGGTTCACGTCTTTCATCGCCTCCTGCGTTCCCTTCACCGGGGGCACGAAGGTCACGTAGTCTGCGACCTGCGCCATCACCACAGGGTCGTAGTAGTAGTTGATCATCTCTTCGACGAGTGCCTTCTGCTCGGCCTCGGTGCCGTTCGGCACGGTGAAGGAATCGGCAGCGATCATGCCACCGGACTCGGGAATCTCAAGCGTCCACTGGTTGTCGTTCTCCGCATTCAGCATAATCACGTCACCGGTCCACGCCATTGCGGCAAGGGCGTCACCCGTGATCAGGTCTTGCGTGTAGCTGTTGCCCTTCACGTTGCCGATCTGGCCGCTCTTGAGGCCGTCATCGAGCCACTGCAGGGCCTCGCCCCATTCCTTGTCACCCCAGGCGCCCTTCGGGTCGTAGCCGAGCCCGGCAAGAATCATGCCCATGGTGTCGCGCATCTCGCTCAGCACGACGACCTTGCCCTTGAGCTCAGGGTTCATGAAGTCGTCGAGGGTCTTGATGCCGTTTGGCACCGCCTCGGTGTTCCACACCCAACCAGAAGCGGGCAGCTGCCAGGGAATAGTGAACTTGCGGCCCGGATCGACGTCGAGTGCGTCCCACTGTGCGTCGACGAGGTTCGCTTTCACGTTCGGCAGATTCGCGTAATCGAATTCCTGGATCTGCTTTGCCTGCACGAGGCGGCCGTTCATCCAGTCTGTCATGGTGATGACGTCGTAGCCGGTGTGCTGGTCGAGCGCCAGCTGATCCTTGATCTTGCCGTAGAAAGTGTTGTTGTCGTCAATGTCTTCGACGTACTGAACGTCGATTCCTGTCTCTTCCATGAACGCGTCGAGGGAGTCCCAGCTGCCGGTTTCCTCGTTGAAGTCGAGGTAGTAGGTCCAGTTGCCCCAGACGATACTGCCGTTCTCGCCACCGCCCGATCCACCGCTGCTGCACGAGGCGAGGCCGAGAGCGCCCGCACCGGCACCGGCGACTGCGGCACCGCGCAACACCTGGCGCCTATTGAACTGCTGCTGGCGCACCATGTTCACGAGGCTACGAACGACGGGATCTTCTGGCATACGGCTCGCCATGATGAACTCCTATGAATAGTCAGAATGAGATGACAGTCAAAAGACGAGGTGCCCGGGCATCGTCGCCAAAGTCATTAGTTTCGAATATGGCACAGTACCGGCACGCATGCCAACACGAACACCCCAAAATTGGCGCAATCTTAACGAAACAGTTACACGGCAGCGAAACCCTCTACTGATTTCGAAGCACTTTTGCCAGTTTTGCTACGAAACCCGCAGTTGCGGCGGGGTTACTTCAATGAGATGATCGGTGTTGTGAGCACCAAACGAACCTCGACCTCGCTTGACGCGAAGTCGAAGACGATCATCGAGCTGCTGCAGCGCGATGGCCGCCGTTCGTACGCAGAAATCGGCAAAACGGTCGGCCTCAGCGAGGCAGCCGTTCGCCAGCGGGTACAGAAGCTCACCGATGCCGGGGTCATGCAGATTGTTGCGGTGACCGACCCGATGCGCCTCGGCTTTAGCCGCCAGGCCATGATCGGCATTCGCGTTTCAGGCGACACCAGGGTCGTCGCCGACCGCCTCAGCGAGATGCCCGAGGTGAGCTATGTGGTGCTCAGCGCCGGCTCATTCGATATTCTCGCCGAGCTCGTCTGTGAAGACGACGATGCCCTCATCGAGCTCCTGAATCAGAAGATTCGCGGGATCGAAGGGGTGTCGATCACTGAAACATTCGTTTACCTGCAACTCAACAAACAGAAATACGACTGGGGAACACGATAACCATGTCTTTCGATCCAACCGCCGCGGTCGACACCGCCGCTCTGCAGGCCTCGGCCCGCAAGCACATGTGGCCGCACTTCACCAACCGCAAGGTGCTCAATGACGGCATTCCCGTCATTACCCGCGCCGAGGGACACCACATCTACGATGCTGCTGGCAAGCAGTACATCGACGGCCTTGCAGGCCTCTTCGTCGTGAACGCAGGCCACGGCCGCGACCGCATCGTCGAGGCAGCAGCCAAGCAGATGAAGCAGCTCGACTTCATGCCGATCTGGTCGTACGCGCACCCCGCCGCAGTCGAGCTCTCGGAGCGCCTCGCTTCGTACGCTCCCGGCGAGATGAACAAGGTCTTCTTCACCACCGGTGGTGGCGAAGCTGTTGAGTCGGCGTTCAAGCTGGCGAAGCACTTCTGGAAGATCAAGGGCCAGCCCATGAAGCACAAGGTGATCTCGCGTTCGGTCGCGTACCACGGCACCCCGCAGGGCGCCCTGGCGATCACCGGCATCCCCGATATGAAGAAGTTCTACGAGCCGCTGACCCCGGGTGGTCACCGCGTGCCGAACACCAACCACTACCGCGCAGAAGAGATGGGCGCTCCCACCGATCTCGAGGCATTCGGCCAGTGGGCTGCAAACCGCATCGAAGAGGCGATCCTGTTCGAGGGTCCCGAGACCGTCGCCGCCGTCTTCCTCGAGCCGGTACAGAACTCGGGTGGCTGCTTCCCGCCTCCCCCCGGTTACTTCAAGCGCGTGCGCGAGATCTGCGATCAGTACGACGTGCTGCTCGTCAGCGACGAGGTCATCTGCGCCTACGGCCGCGTTGGCGATTTCTTCGCATCGAAGGCGCTCGGTTACGAGCCCGACATCATCACCTCGGCCAAGGGTCTCACCTCGGGCTACGTGCCCGCCGGTGCAATGATCGTTGCTGACAAGGTGTCGGAGCCCTTCGACTCGACCGACAACACTTTCTACCACGGCTTCACCTTCGCCGGCCACCCGGCTGCGATGGCTGCTGCGCTTGAGAACCTCGACATCTTCGAGGAAGAGGATCTCAACGGCCGCGTGCGCGAGAACAGCCCGCTGTTCCGCGCCGAACTCGAGAAGCTGCTCGACATCGACATCGTCGGTGACGTGCGCGGTGAGGGCTACTTCTTCGGCATCGAGCTGGTGAAGGACAAGACCACCAAGGAGACCTTCAGCGCTGAAGAGAGCGATCGCCTGCTGCGCGATTACCTCTCGCCCGCACTGTGGGAGGCCGGCCTCTACTGCCGCGCCGACGACCGTGGAGACCCCGTCATCCAGCTCGCTCCGCCGCTGACCATCGGTCCGGCTGAGTTCGCTGAGATCGGCGGCATCCTGCGCAGCGTGCTGAAGGACGCCTCTTCGAAGATCTAATTTCGTTTTCACGAAAAGGATCGTGCCCGCCCCGGTTCCGAGCATGCTCGGCCGGGGCGGGCTTTTCTATGCCCGGCATGCGCTGGTCTCATAGAATCGATCTCGAACCAAGGTTGCCCCCCCCCTCCCCCGATGCAACCGAAAGAGATGGGAAGCCCAGTGACTGAACAGCAACGCCAGGCAGCATGGGAAGCGGCGCACCGCCCCGAGACCACGGGCGAAGAGCTCGCCCGCATCAGCAGCGCGTACCCCGAGTTCGCTGCCGCCATCGCGGCGCACCCGAATGCCGTGTCGCAGCTTCCCGCGGCGCAGCCCGACGCAGCGCAGCCCTGCGCGGCACAGTCGCAGGCCGCCTACACGAATGCCGCTGCCCCTGCTGGCTTCTCGGCGACCGCTCCCGGTCACACGGCAAAGCTAAACGTCTTCGGTATCGTCGCGCTCTCCATACTGGCGGTGCACGCGATCTGGGGCGCTTTCATGCCGATAGTGGTCACTCGAGCGGCGTTGGATTTCGGTCTGGACAGCTCACATCTTTCGCTTCTCGTCGGCGCGATCAATCTCGTGTGGATCGTGGTAGCGGGTAGCTTCGCCCTAGTCGGCGCGCTGAAGAAAGATGCGCCGCGTATGCGCTGGACCGCTATCAGCTCGTTGGTTGTCTGTGCACTCTCGCTACTCTCGCTGATCGCATCACTTTTCGTGGGGCTGCTTGCGCCACTCTTTTACTGATATCGCCCGCTGAGCTTTCGCTCTCGTTCAGTTAAGCTTCGGGTATGAGCCAAGAGGACACCCCCCAACCGACCGGCACCCAGCCGCACGAAGCACAGCGAATCGAGGCCTGGGCCGCGGTGCATCGCCCCGAGACCACGGGCGACGAACTCGCCCGCATCGCCGAGGAGCACCCCGAATTCGCGTCAGCAATCGCCGCGCATCCGAACGCGCCCGCAACGCAACCGGCTGAACAGGCGCCCTATGAGCAAGCCCAGCCCGATCAAACGCTCTACGCGCAGCATTCGCACGCGCAGCCGCACCACGCTCAGCCCCAATACGCGCAACCTCAGCATGCCCAGCCGCATCAGTACGCGCAGCCGCAGTACGCGCCGCACCAGTACGCGTCAGGGCCAGCTGATCCGAGCAGGCCAAAGGTCAACGTCGCCGGAATCATCGCGTTCTCGTTGCTCGTCGTGGTCACCGTGCTCGAGTTCTTTGTTCCAGTGGTCATGCGACAGGCAATGCTGACCTACAACATCTCCCTGATGATCGGCTTCCCGCTGGTTCGGTTGATCCTCGCCCTCTGCGCGATCGTGATCGGCATCGTGGGCGCGAGAATGCGGTCACAGCCGCGCCTCCGGTGGATGGCAGTGGGTTCGATCGTCGCGGGCTCGCTTCTCGCTGTCCCTCTACTCTTGCGCACCATCTCGTATGCCTCGCCGGGGCTCCTCCCCTACTACGGCTACTGATTCCATCGTCGGCGGCGCGTCTCGCGGGCACGCCGAAACAAGAAAACGCACGAAACTTCGTGTGAGAATCCTGGCGGGTTCTCTGAAGTTTCGTGCGTTTTCGTATTCTGTGGTTGAGGATCCTCCGAACGGGTCGAACCCCAGGCCTGTTTCGAGCTACTGCCCGAGCGCCTTCAACCGGTCTTCCTCGTCCATACGAATGCACGACTCGATGACCGGTTCGAGCGCCCCGTTCATGACGGCGTCGAGGTTGTAGGCCTTGTAGCCGGTGCGGTGGTCGGCGATGCGGTTCTCGGGAAAGTTGTACGTGCGAATGCGCTCGGAGCGATCCATCGTGCGAATCTGACTCGAGCGATGCGCTGACGCCTCGGCCGCTGCTTCTTCTTGCTGACGCGCGAGCAGGCGGGCACGCAGCACGCGCATCGCCGCCTCGCGGTTCTGCAGCTGCGACTTCTCGTTCTGCATGGCGACCACGATGCCGGTCGGCATGTGCGTGATGCGCACAGCCGAGTCGGTCGTGTTCACCGACTGCCCACCGGGGCCAGACGACCGGTACACGTCGATCTTGAGATCGTTCTGGCTGATCTCGACCTCTTCGGGCTCGTCGACCTCTGGGTAGACGAGCACGCCAGTCGTCGAGGTGTGAATGCGCCCCTGCGACTCGGTGACCGGCACGCGCTGCACGCGGTGCACACCGCCCTCGTACTTAAGATGCGCCCACACGCCCTGCGAGGGGTCGGTCGCGTTCGACTTGATCGCGATCTGCACGTTCTTGTAGCCGCCGAGATCGCTCTCATCGGCCTCAATCATCTCGGTCTTCCAGCCCTTGCTCTCGGCGTAGTGCATGTACATACGCAGCAGGTCGGCGCCGAACAGTGCCGACTCAGCACCACCCTCGCCGCCCTTGATCTCGAGAATCACGTCTCGCGCGTCGTCGGGGTCGCGCGGGATCAGCAGGCGCCGCACCCGCTCCTGCCCTTCAGCGAGCTGCCGCTCGAGCTCGGGAACCTCTTCGGCAAACGCGTCGTCTTCCTTCGCGAGTTCGCGCGCGGCTTCGAGGTCGTCGCCGAGCTGCTTCCAGTGTTCGTGAGCCGCCTTGATCTTGCTGAGCTCTGCATAGCGCCGGTTGACGCGCTTTGCGCGCGCAGCATCAGCATGCAGCGCGGGATCAGCCAGCTCTTCTTGCAACTGCTCGTGTTCAGCGAGCAGCCCCGTGACCTGCTCAAACATGTTCAGGCCCGTCCGCGCTGCGCGAGCGCAAGAAACTCGACATTCGATGAGGTCTCACCGAGGCGCTTCAGCACCGACTCGAGACCCTCTTCTTGGTTCTCATCGGCGAGCGCGTGGCGAAGCTGGTTCATCAGCTTTGCCTCTGCCTCGCTGGTGAGCAGTGCCTCGTTGCGAGTTGCCGAACGCGTGAGATCGACCGCGGGGAACACCCGGCGATCCGCAGCGTCGCCGCTCAGGCGGAGCTGCATGTTCGCGACTCCCTCAAGCTCACCGAGCAGTGCCGCGTCGAGGTTCGACTCGGGCTGTGCCGACACCGTGGCGATCACCGTCAGCGAGCCACCGTTCTCAACGTTGCGCGCAGCGCTCAACAGGCGCTTGACCGGGAACACCGAGGCCGCGTCGAGGCTGCCTGCCGGCACACGTACGGCAGCCGGAGCGGCGAGGTTGTAGGCGCGAGCCAGGCTCGTCAGCGAGTCGATCAGCACGATCACATCGTGGCCGAGCTCGACGAGGCGCTTCGCGCGCTCGATCGCGAGCTCGACGATGGTTGCGTGGTCCTCTGCCGGGCGATCGAACGTCGAGGCGATGACCTCACCGTTCACCGTGCGCTGCAACTCGGTGACCTCTTCGGGGCGCTCATCGACCAGCACGAGCATCAGGTGCGCGTCGGGCTGATTCTGGGCGACCGCCTGGGCGATCTGGCGCAGCGCAGTGCTCTTGCCCGACTCGTGCGGGCCGACGATCAGACCGCGCTGACCCTTGCCGATGGGGGCAAAAAGATCGAGCACGCGGGCGCCGAGCTGCGCCGACTCGGTCTCGAGGCGAATGCGCTCGGTCGGGTACACCGGCGTGAAGTCGGCAAACTCTGGGCGAGTCTGGTTCTCTTCGAACGGCTTCGAGTTGATCGAATCGACCTTGACGATCGCGTTGTACTTCTGGCGACCGCCGCCATCGCCGTCGCGAGGCTGGCGGATAGCGCCGACCACGGCGTCGCCCTTGCGCAGGCCGTACTTCTTCACCTGGCCGAGCGAGACGTAGACGTCGCCGGTGCCGGGCAGGTAGCCGCTCGTGCGAACGAACGCGTAGTTGTCGAGCACGTCGAGGA
>DDEV01000054.1 GCA_002336855.1 Leucobacter sp. UBA1945
TGATGGTGCCGCCGGTGCCGATGCCCGAAACGAGAATGTCGACCTTGCCGTCGGTGTCGTTCCAGATCTCGGGGCCGGTCGTGGCGCGGTGGATTGCCGGGTTCGCCGCATTGCCAAACTGGTTGGCGAGGATCGCGCCGGGAGTGTTTGCGACGATCTCTTCGGCCTTTGCGACCGCGCCCTTCATGCCGAGCGGGCCCTCGGTGAGCACGATCTCTGCACCGTAGGCCTTGAGCAGCTTGCGGCGCTCGATGCTCATGGTCTCGGGCATCGTGAGGATCACCTTGTAGCCGCGCGCGGCGCCGACGAATGCGAGGGCGATGCCGGTGTTGCCGCTCGTGCCCTCGACGATCGTGCCGCCGGGCTGCAGCTGGCCCGACTGCTCTGCGGCATCGATGATGGCGATGCCGATGCGATCCTTCACCGACCCCGCGGGGTTGTAGAACTCGAGCTTGGCGTACACCTCAGCTCCGTTGCCCGCGACGCGGTTCAGGCGAACCAGCGGAGTGTTGCCGAATGCCTCGGTGATGTTGCTGAACGTGCGTGCCATGGCGGGCCCCGCCCCTTTCCTCGGTGTCTGACTCGTCCGTGCTCGGACTCCGAAGAAACTATATCTCACGGTTATTGAATGTTTCACGTGAGCTTATGTATTGTGACGCGATGTTGCGATGCTCGCCATCATCGCGCTCAGCGCAATGAGCCGAAAACTCTGATGCCGTCGACGAGGCCGAAGAGCGCGTCGGTGCCCGAAGTAGAGCCGATGCTCACCGCGCGCGCGACCGCATCGTCCGCGCGATCCCCGCCGAGCAATATCTCTCGGCCCGCGCTCGCGAGGTCTTCGTGAAACTCGCCCCTGCACGCGGCAAGAAGAAAGTGCTGGCTGACCGCAGTGGTAGCGGCATGGTCGCCCCGCTGAGATGCCAGTGCGAACACGCACGCAGACACGAGGTCACGCACCTGGCTCGCAACTGCCCCCGGGGCGAGTGTGAGGGCGGCAAGCGCCCCGACCAGGTAGTCGTCGCCAGACGGCGTGAGCCCGAAACCCAGGCCGACCAGGCTCGCGACCGCGTGCCGCATCGCCTCGGCGTCGATTTGCTGCTGCTGCGCTACCGCAGATGCCGCCGACCGCAATTGGGCGCAGAACGCGTTGCGCGCCGCATCGAGGCGTGTCGTGATCGCCCGCTCGAACGGAGTCTCCGGCTCCCCGGGGACGAAGGATCCGGGCCGCGCGTGCCGGGCGAGCATCGCGCCGAACACTGCCGCGACCGGTGCGCGTGTGAGCCCGACAGGCCCGACCGCGCAATCGAAGAATGTGAGCTGAGAGCAGTCGAGCTCGAGCCTGCCGATCACGAGCGTGTGCTCGCTGAGCTCGACGGGGGCTTCGGGGTGCACGCCGCGCACGTCTGAGAGCGTCGTGATCATCGCTCCGGGCGCGCGGCGTCCGGACTCGGTGAGTACGGTGAGCAGACCGCCTTCGAACGAAATGTTCAAGGATCGCTCGAACGCGGTGTCTACCCTCGCCTCGACAGGGGTGGCGCCCCCGAGCAGCAGCGGCCGCCAAGCCTCGTCAGCGAAGCGCGCGAGGGGCGCCTTCGGTGAGGGGCGCGGCGGCACCTCAGTTACTCCGTCGGGCCGGCGTAGGCGATGCCCGCCGCGAGTTCGGGCACGATTTCGGTGCCGATTCTGCGGGCCAGCAGGTCGTCGAGCCTGTCGAGCGGGCCGATCAGCGCCCGCCCGCCAGCCTGCGCGATGCGAATGGCGGCGTCGATCTTCGGCTTCATCGAGCCCTCGGCGAACGGCAACTGCGCGATCGCGTCGGCCGAGGCAGTGAGAATGTTGCGCTGCTCGGGCGTGCCCCAGTTCTCGACCACGAAGTCGGCGTCGGTGAGCATGATGAGCGTATCTGCCCTGATCTCGGCGGCGAGCACCGCGCTCGCGAGATCCTTGTCGACTACGGCCTGCACGCCGACGTGCCTGCCCGACGAGTCGATGCGCACGGGAACGCCGCCGCCACCGACGCAGACGACGAGACTGCCGCCTTCGAGCAGTCGCGACACCAGTGGCGCCTGCACGATCGAGAGGGGTGTGGGGGAGGGAACCACGCGGCGAAACGCGTCGCCGTCTTTCGCGATGGTCCACCGGTACTCGGCCGCCGCCTCTGCCGCGTCGTGCGCGGAGTATTGCGGTCCGATCAGCTTCGTGGGCCTGTCGAATGCCGGATCCGACTCGTCGACAACCGTCGTTGTGAGGATCGCGTTGACCTCGCGCTCGCGACCGAGCGCGTTCGCGAGCTCCTGCTGCACCACGTAGCCGATCATGCCCTGCGTCTCGGCGCCCAGAATGTCGAGCGGGTAGACCGCGACGTCTTGGTAGGCCAGGTTCTGCAGTGCGAGCAGGCCGACCTGAGGGCCGTTGCCGTGGGTGATGACGACCTCGTTGCTGCTCGCGAACTCCGCGAGTTCGCCGCAGGCTTCGCGCACGTTCTTGCGCAGGTAGTCGGCGGTCATGGGCTCCCGGCGCTTGGCGAGGGCGTTTCCTCCGAGAGCGACGACGGCGCGCATTGGCAGGCTCCTTATGTGCGAGCGGACGGGGCGGCCTGGCAGGTGCTCCGAGGTTCCGCTTGGATATCGAGAGCCACAGTGTATCATTTGGTATACCAAAAGTCTCACTCGGGCTCAGGAAGGAATTCGATGAGTCGTCACATCAGTATCCGCAGAAACACCTATCTCGACTCGGTGTCGCTCATGTCGATGAGCACCAAGGCCAACGCTGTCGAGGGCGTGACCCAGGCGCTGCTTGGCATGGCCACCCCCATGAATAAAGAGGTGCTCGCGAATGTCGGCGTGGTCGACCAGGCGGTCACCGACGCGAAGCCGAGCGACCTCATGATCGTGATCGATGCCGAAGACGCGCTCATGGACGCCGCGATCGCCGCTGTCGACGACATTCTCGCCCGTAAAGACAAGCCCGCAGGCGCGACGGTCGAGGTGCGCTACCGCACGCTTGACAGCGCATTCGAGGCGGCCGAAGACTCGAATTTCGTGCTGATCTCGGTGAACGGTGCCTTCGCGGCCCGCGAGGCGCGTAAGGCGCTGAACGCAGGTAAGCACGTCATGATCTTCTCTGACAACGTCTCGGTCGAAGACGAACTCGAGCTCAAGACCCTCGCGCACGACAAGGGTCTCATCGTCATGGGCCCCGACTGCGGCACCGCCATCATCAACGGCACCGGCATCGCCTTCGCGAACGCCGTGCGTCGCGGCTCGATCGGCATCGTCGGCGCCTCGGGCACCGGCAGCCAGGAGGCCTCCGTGCGCGTGCACGACTTCGGTGGTGGCGTCTCGCAGCTGATCGGCACGGGCGGCCGCGACCTCTCGACCGAGATCGGCGGCATCTCGATGATTGACGGCATTCGCGCGCTCGATGCCGACCCCGAAACCAAGGTCATCTTCATCGTTTCGAAGCCGCCGGCCGAAGAGGTTGCCGACAGAGTGCTCGCAGCCGCGGGCTCAGCCTCGAAGCCCGTTATTGTCACATTTCTGGGATCGAAGCGCACCGAGTCGGGTTACGACAACGTGCAGATCGTTCCCGGAACGAAGCCAGCTGCCATCGCTGCGGTGGTCGCCTCGGGCATCGACGAGTCGACGCTCGACAAGCACCCGCTCAACCTGCCGTTGGTCGCCGAGGTTCGTGCGAAGCTGCAGCCCTCGCAGAAGTACATTCGCGGCCTGTTCTGCGGCGGCACCCTCTGCGACGAGTCGATGTTCGCAGCGATCGAGAAGCTCGAAGGCGTGTACTCGAACATCCAGAAGGATCCGTCGAAAGTGCTCGCGGCGACCGAGGCTTCGAAAGAGCACACCTTTCTCGACATGGGTGATGACGACTTCACGAACGGCCGCCCGCACCCGATGATCGACCCATCGCTGCGCCTCGCACGCATCGTGGAAGAGGCGAAGGATCCGTCAG
This sequence comes from Leucobacter sp. UBA1945, assembly GCA_002336855.1. Taxonomy (GTDB): domain Bacteria; phylum Actinomycetota; class Actinomycetes; order Actinomycetales; family Microbacteriaceae; genus Leucobacter. Next base: position 3,967 of record DDEV01000054.1, read on the forward strand.
TGGCGGTAATCGCCATGGATTTCGTGCTCGGCTTCGGCTCGCACGAAGACCCGGTCGGCGTCACCATCCCGGCAATCGAAGAAGCGAAGGCCATTGCGGCTGAGCGCGGCCAGCACCTCGAGATCCTCGCCTACGTGCTCGGCACCGACCTCGACACCCCGGCGCTCGCAGACCAGATTGGCATGCTCGAAGCCGCCGGTGTCACGATCGCCTCATCTTCTACCAATCTGGGCCTGCTGGCTCGCGAGTTCGTCGTTTAAGGAGCATGCAAATGAGCATCAATGATCTATTTGGAGCCACGCTCAAGCCGATAAACCTCGGCCTCGACATGTTCGCCGACGATCTGCGCGCGCAGGGCGTGGAACCGGTGCTGATGGGCTGGACCCCTCCCGGGGGCGGCGACCCCGAAGCCATTGCGGCGCTCGGGCGCCTCGAGCGACCGGAGATCGCCGGCAAGATCGACGCGGCAAACCAGATCGCGCTGGATCGCATTCTCTCGGCGCAGCCGTTTCTCGAGGGCTTCGGCCAGGCGCTCGACACCGTGCCCGGCATGACGAAGAAGACGATTCTGCACGCGGGCCCGCCCATCGAGTTCGCCCGCATGTCTGGCCCGATGAAGGGTGCCGTGACCGGTGCGCTCGTGTTCGAGGGGCTCGCGAAGCACCTCGACGAGGCCTACGAACTCGCGGCGTCGGGCGAGATCGACTTCTCGCCGTGCCATGAGCACCAGTCGGTCGGTTCGATGGCGGGCGTCACGAGCGCGAGCATGTGGGTGCACAAGGTGACGAACCGCACGCACGGCAACACCGCCTACACGAACCTCTCCGAGCAGCTCTCGAAGATCCTGAGATTCGGGGCGAACGACCAGTCGGTGATCGACCGCCTGAACTGGATGCGCGATGTGTTCGGGCCGATCCTCGCAGCCGCGATGCAGCTGAACACCGACGGCATCGATCTGCGCCTCATGCTGTCGCAGGCGCTGCACATGGGCGATGAGGCGCACAACCGCAACGTCGCCGGCACGACGCTGCTGATCCAGGCGCTCGCACCATACATTCTCGAGAGCGACTTCAGCACGAAAGAGAAGCGCGAAGTGTTCGACTTCGTCGCCTCGTCTGACTACTTCTCGGGCCCGACCTGGATGGTGGCCGCGAAGGCCTCGATGGATGCGGCGAACGGTATCGAGAACTCGACCGTCGTCACGACCATGGCCCGCAACGGCGTCGACTTCGGCATTCGCGTCTCTGGCACCGGCGGCCAGTGGTTCACAGGGCCCGCACAGCAGGTCGTCGGGCCGATGTTCGCGGGCTACACGCCGGCGGACTCAGGGCTCGACATGGGCGACTCGGCAATCACCGAGACCTTCGGCATCGGCGGTTTCGCGATGGCCGCGGCGCCGGCGATCGTCGCGCTCGTCGGCGGCACGGTTGAGGAAGCCATGGGCTACTCGCGCACCATGAACGAGATCACGACCGGCAACAATCCGAACATCACGATTCCAGCGCTCGACTTCATGGGCGTGCCAAGCGGCATCGACGTGCGCAAGGTGATGGAGACCGGCATCATGCCGCTCATCAACACCGCGATCGCCCATAAAGATCCCGGAATCGGCATGATCGGGGCTGGCATCACCCACCCGCCCGTCGAGGCGTTTCAGCAGGCGCTCGTCGCGCTCTCGCAGAGGATCGCCTGATCGCCGGATCGTCGACCGCGAGAGCTAGACGAGCCGCAGCCCAGTGGCGACCACACGGCCGTCGTGCAGCACGGTGCGATCGGTGCCCCGATCCATCACCGTGCTCGCGACGGTCTCGCCGTCGACGAGCACGAGCGAGGCGCGATCACCGACCGCAAGGCCCGGGCGATCCGTCACCCCGGAGAGGCGGGGCACGTCGTGATCCATGATCGACGCACCGCCCATTGTCGCGACGGCCAGGCAGTGTTCGATGAGGCGATCCTCGCGAAAACGATTGGTGAATGCCAGCTGCCAAGTGCGCGACAGCAGATCGCAGTCGCCATAGGGGCTCCAATAGTCGCGCTGCCCGTCTTCGCCGAGGCCGACCCGCACGCCGGCGGCCGACAGCTCGGTGAGAGCCAGCTGGTTCGGCGCGGGCGGCGCGATGGTGGCCATTGCGACGTCGAGCTCGGCAAACTCGTCGATCAGGCGCCTGCTCGTCGCATCTGACACCGCGCCCAGCTCGTACGCGTGCGACATCGTCACCCTGCCCTGCATGCCGAGCGCGCGGATGCGCTCGAGCACCAGATCGGTGCTGAACACGGCGAGGTCGCCAGGCTCGTGCAGGTGAATGTCGACCTCGACCTGGTACTTTTCGGCAAGGCCGAAGACGATGTCGAGGTGCTTCACCGGATCGCGATCGAGCATGCACGGGTCGATGCCGCCCATCACGTCGGCACCCTGGCGCAGCGCCGCCTCGAGCACGTCGACCGTGCCGGCCTCTCGCAGAATGCCCGCCTGCGGAAACACCATGATCTGCACGTCGGCCGAGTCGCGAAAGCGCTCCTTCGCCGCGACGACCGAGTCGTACTTCTCGAGCTTGCAGTCGACGTCGACCTGCGCATAGCTGCGCACCCTGGTCGTGCCGCGCGCGATCATGCGCCCGAGCGTCTCTGCGACGATCTCGGCGTGCGGTACCTCAGTATTGCGCCAGTTCTCGCGGTCGTTCAGCATCATCGCCCACACGCCAGGAGCGCCAGTGTGCGGGCGAAACGGCTGGCCGATGCGAGACGAGTCGAGATGCACGTGCACATCGCTCAACGACGGAATCAGAATGCGGCCGCGGCCATCGAGGTTGCCCGGCGCGACAGGGAGCGTGGGATCGTGCGGCGAAAGCGCCGCGATCTTCGCCCCGTCGATCAGCACGTCGACAGCATCGCCACCCCAAGGCCGCACGTTTCTGATTCGCATCGTCACTCCTTCGTGTATCGGGTCGGCTTCGCCGCTGCCGCCATACTATTGGCCAGGTGGACACCGTAGCCGCGCGATAGTGTTGGTGGGTGAGCGAGCGAGCAACCGTGGCAGAAACACTGACCGAGATCGACGCGCTGCTCGCTGCAGCCGGAATCGAGCCCGGAGCCGACGCGCAGCTGCTTCTCGGGCACGTGCTGGGCGAGTCGCGGGGCAGGGTGCAGGCACTCGCGATCATGGGAACCCCGATTGCTGACGAGGATCACGCGCGGGTGATGCGGCTCGCAGATGAGCGGGCGAGTCGCGTTCCCCTGCAGCACCTCACCGGGCGGGCCGCATTCCGCGGCATCGAGCTCGAAGTGGGGCCGGGAGTCTTCGTGCCTCGGCCCGAGACCGAGTCGGTCGCGCAGTTCGCGATCGATGCGCTCGCGGCTGCCTCGCTAGAGGCCGCCGCGCAAGACGAATCGGGGCCTATTGCGGTCGATCTCTGCACGGGAAGCGGCGCGATCGCGCTGGCCATCGCGAACGAAGTGCCGCAGGCGAGCGTCTGGGCTGTCGAGAAGAGCCCCGAAGCGCACGCGTGGGCCAGCCGCAACGTCGCTCGCCTCGGCGAAGGGCGTGTGCAGCTCGTGCTCGGCGATGTCGCCAATGCGACGCGGCTGCTCGGGCCGGTACTCGGGCGGGTGCATGTGCTCGTCTCGAATCCGCCCTACGTGCCGCGCGGCTGCGTGCCGCGCGACCCCGAGGTGCGCGATCACGACCCCGAGCTCGCGCTGTACGGGGGAGAAGACGGCCTCGACCTCGTGCGAGTCATCAGCAAGGTCGCGCTTGAGCTCGTCGCGCCGGGCGGCTCGCTCGTGCTCGAGCACGCCGAGCAGCAGGGAGAGGCGATTCGCTCGCTGCTGACAGCAGACGGTTGGCGAACACCCGCAACGCACCAAGACCTCACCCTGAGAGACCGCACCACCACAGCGGTTCGGTGATCCTCGCCCAGCGGCAGCGGAGTAAGATCGAAAGCTATGGCCGAAGTCTTCGATTGCAGTGACAGCACGCAACTTCTCGCAGCGGCTCGGGCGGCCAGGCAGGCGCTCGGTCGTGGCGAGCTCGCGGTGCTGCCCACCGACACGGTGTACGGTGTTGCGGCTGACGCGTTCACTCCCGAAGCGGTGGATCGCCTGCTCGAGGCAAAGGGCCGGGGTCGGCAGTCGCCCCCACCCGTGCTGATCGCCGACACCGCAACGCTCGGCGCCCTTGCTGCACACGTCACCGAACCGGTGCGCACCCTTGCCGATAAGTTTTGGCCGGGTGCGCTCACGATCGTGCTCGAAGCCAACCCGAGCCTGAGCTGGGATCTCGGCGAAACTGGCGGCACCGTGGCGCTGCGCATTCCGAACCAGCCGCTGACACTCGAGTTGCTGCGCGAGACGGGGCCGCTCGCGGTATCGAGCGCAAACCTCACCGGTGAGCCGGCGGCGAAGACGATCGGTGAAGCTCAGGGCATGCTGGGCGACTCAATCGCCGTCTACCTCGACGCTGGCGAAGTGAGCGGCGACGGCACCGCCTCGACAATCGTTGACGCGACCGGGCTCACGAACGACGGCGGTACGCTGCGGGTGCTGCGCGATGGGGGNNGCCGCGAAGCGCTCGCCGAGGCGCTGCCAGGCGTGAGCGTAGTCGGTGCCGAAGCCGGGGCCTGACATGCTTCCCTTTTTGCTGGTGGCCGCGGTAGCGGCACTGGTGACCGCGGTGTGCTCGGCCGGCGTGCTGCGCCTGAGCCGTCGCTTTCAGCTCGCGCCCGAGGTGCGAGAGCGCGACGTGCACAAGCAGCCGACGCCGCGATTGGGCGGCATCGCAATGTTTATCGGGATCCTCGTCGCCCTCATTTACGCGGGAACGCAGACCGCGTTTGATGGAGTCTTCGACGATCCCGCTCGGCTGTGGGTGCTGCTCGGCGCGTGCACGCTCATCGCTGTCGTCGGGGTGCTCGACGACCTGCTCGACCTCGACTGGATGGTGAAGCTCGGTGCGCAGCTCGCTGCGGCTGGACTGCTCGCCTGGAACGGCATTCAGATCGTCTCGCTTCCGTTCGGCGACACCCTCATCGTGGGCTCGCCGACGGTCAACTTCGTGCTCACCGTGTTTCTGATGACGCTCGTGATGAACGCGGTGAACTTCGTTGACGGCCTCGACGGTCTCGTTGCGGGCGTTGCGATCATCGCGAACGCCGCCTTCTTCATCTACACGCAGCTGCTCACCGCGCAAACGGGGGCAGACTCGTCCATCACCCTCGCGGCCCTCATCGCGGCGACGATCGTCGGCATCTCGGCCGGATTTCTGCCGTTCAACTGGCATCGCGCCCGCATGTTCATGGGCGACACCGGGGCGCTCCTCATTGGGCTGCTCATGGCGACATCGACCGTGTCGGTCACGGGGCAGCTGAACCCCGCGCAGCTCGATCAGAAGCTGGTGCTCGCGAGCTATATTCCGATCATCCTGCCGATCGCGGTGCTCGCTGTGCCCCTCGCCGACTTCACGCTGGCCGTGTGCCGACGCCTGCTCGCGGGCAAGAGCCCGTTCGAGGCCGACCGAAAGCATCTGCACCACCGGCTGCTCGACATGGGGCACTCGCCGTTGCAGGCAGTCATGATCTTCTACCTCTGGACGGTCATGGTCTCACTGGCCTGCCTGCTCGTCTTCGTGACGCAGAGCTTCTTCTGGCCGGCGGTGGTCGTCGTCGTTGGTGGAGTGGTGTGCATGATCATTACGCTCACGCCGCTCGTTCGGGTGCGCAATTGGCTCACACAGCGTGGATTGCTACGGTTGTCTCGGGCTTCGAAGGTCGAGCCTGCCGAAGAGAGGATTTCGAGTGACTGACGAGACCGTGCCGAGCGAGGCCGATGCACACGGTGTGCCAGCTGAACCAGCCGGCCCCAGCATGCCGACTTCGCAGCCGGTGCTGCTGCGTGCGCTTCGATGGGGGCTGCTTGCGACCGCACTGCTGTTGGTCATCTGCGGTGGCATCGGGTACCTCATCGCTGGTGCTCCTGGACTCGTCGGAGGGGTGCTTGGCGCGGGCATCGCAGGGGTGTTCTTCGGGCTGACCATCGGCAGCATCACCTTCGGCAACCGCTTCATCGAGAACCCGAACTATCTCGTGTTGTTCTTCGTCATCGTCGCGGGTGGCTGGATCTTGAAGTTCGTGCTCTTCATCGTCGCAGTGCTTCTGCTTCGCAACCAGCAGTGGCTCGAACCCAAGATTCTCTTCTTCTCGCTCGTCGCCGGCGTGATCGTCTCTCTCGGCATCGACGCATTCATCATGCTGAAGAGCCGTATTCCGATCATCGGCGAAGCTCGCTAAAATTTCACTCTCAGGTTTCGCGTCGAGCGAAGTTCTTGATAGGATTAGTGAGTTCCCTGCCGCGCTGCGCTGTGTGCTGCGCGCCGCTGTGTGTGTAAGCAGGGATAAATTTTCGTTCGACGCCGTGTGGCTTTAGGCCACACCCCGAATCAGGAGACTGGCGCTGTTTTCTAACGCTGTGCAACTCGTGACCCCGGTGTTTTCCGCTGCTGAGGGCGGCGGATTCCATCCCCCGTCGATCTCTGACTTCTTCCCCGAAGTGGTGCTCTTCGCAGATACCCCGTTCGCGATGAACCGCATCATGATCATTCGTTTGATCATGACCGCACTGCTGCTGCTGCTCTTCTGGCTCGGCACGCGCAACATGAAGGTCGTCCCTTCGCGCGGTCAGTCGCTCACCGAGATGGCACTCGACTTCGTGCGAGTGAACATCGCTGAAGACCTGCTTGGCAAGGTCGACGGGCGTCGCTTCCTGCCGATCCTGGTCTCGATCTTCTTCACGATCCTGGCGTTCAACGTGACCGGCATCATCCCCGGTTTCAACATCGGCGTTTCGGCGGTCATCGGCTTGCCGCTCGTGCTCGCTGTGGTCTCCTACATCACGTTCATCTACGCGGGCATCAAGAAGAGCCCGAAGAACTTCTTTAAGAACTCGCTCTTCCCCGCAGGTGTGCCGCTGCCGCTGTACATCATCGTGACCCCGATCGAGTTCTTCTCGACCTTCGTGCTGCGCCCGATCACGCTGACGCTTCGTCTGCTGATGAACCTCATCGTCGGCCACCTGCTGCTCGTGCTCTTCTTCAGCGCGACCAACTTCTTCCTCATCGAGGGCGAGGGGCTCTTCAAGCTCTTCGGTGTCGGCACCTTCGTTGTCGGCTTCGCCTTCACCCTCTTCGAGATCCTGGTGGCGTTCCTCCAGGCCTACATCTTCACCATTCTCACCGGCGTCTACATCCAGCTCGCGCTGGCTGAAGAGCACTAAAACCAAACCGGGTGCGGCAACCGCCGTACTCACCTACGGAAGGAAACACATAACGTGTCTGTTCTCGCAGAAGTTTCGGGTAGCATCTCGACCGTCGGCTACGGCCTCGCTGCTATCGGCCCGGCTATCGGCCTCGGCATCGTCGTTGGCAAGACCATCGAGGGCGTCGCTCGCCAGCCTGAGCTCGCTGGCCGCCTCCAGGTTCTGATGTGGATCGGTATCGCGTTCACCGAGGCGCTCGCGCTCATCGGTATCGCTACCCACTTCATCTTCCAGGCCTAAGCTCCCCACCTTTCCCTAGTCTCGAAAGGGAGGCTCGATGAATAACGCAGTGTTTATTGCTGCTGCGGAAGGCGCGACGAAGAATCCGCTGATTCCAGAGATCTACGACATCGTCTGGTCTGGGGTCGTCTTCGCCATCATCCTCGTCGCGTTCTGGAAGCTCTTCCTGCCCAAGCTGCAGAAGATGCTCGACGAGCGCGCGGCCGCGATCGAGGGCAACATCGCCAAGGCCGATGAGGCCCAGGCGAAGGCTGAGGCTGCTCTGCAGGAGTACACCGCTCAGCTTGCTGGCGCTCGCGCCGAGGCCGGCGAGATTCGTGACGCGGCTCGCGCCGACGCCACCAAGATCGTGGCGAAGGCCAAGGACGACGCAACCGTTGAGGCAGCTCGTATCGCGCAGAACGCTCAGACTCAGATCGAGGCAGAGCGCCAGAGCGCAGTTGTGACCCTTCGCAAGGAGGTCGGCTCGCTCGCGATCGACCTCGCATCGGGTGTGGTCGGTGAGCAGCTCTCTGACGATGCGAAGGCATCGGCAATGGTCGATCGCTTCCTTGCCGATCTCGAGGCATCAGAGAAGGCAGCGAAGTAATGGGCAGTGCGTCACGCGAAGCGCTGGCGGTAGCGAAAGCAGCACTCGGCGGTCGGCTCGGTAAGAGCGCCGGCGCCGAGCTGCTCGCTGCCTCTTCGCAGATCGATGGCTCGCAGGCCCTGCTCGCAGCTCTTGCCGATAGCGCGACCGCTGGTGCCGCAAAGGCCCAGCTGGTCGAGCGCCTCTTCGGCGGTATCTCGGCAGGGGCTCGCGCAGTGCTCACCGCCGCGGTAGAGCAGTCGTGGTCGAACCCCAGCGAGCTCGTTGCAGGTATCGAGGAGCTCGGCCTTCGCGCCGAGGCCATTGCCGAGCCATTGCTCGCTGACCAACTCCTCACCGCCGCCGCGACGATCGACAGCAACCACGAGCTCGAGCTCGTGCTCGGCAGCAAGCTCGGCGACACCGCCGCGAAGGTTCAGCTGGTTACCCGCCTCTTCACGGGCAAGCTCTCGGCTGCCGCTGTTGGCGTGGTCAGCCACCTCGTTCAGAACCCTCGTGGCCGCCGCATCAGCGCTTCTCTTCGCGAGAGCGCTCGCGTTGCTGCTGATCAGGGTGGGAGCGAGCTTGCAACGGTAACCGCAGCTGCGCCTCTGAACGAGACACAGCTCGCCCGTATCTCGGGTCTGCTCGAGAAGAACGCCGGGCGACCGGTGCGCGTGACCACTGTCGTTGACCCCTCGCTGGTCGGCGGCGTTCGCATCCAAATTGGTGACGACGTGATCGACGGCAGCGTCCGCGCGCGTCTCGATGACCTTCGCCTGCAGCTCGCAGGCTAGCGACTTTAGGCCCGAGGCCCCGCGCCCCGGACGAGAACAAGAGAGAACGAAATGGCAGAACTCAGCATCAGCCCCGATGAGATTCGCGATGCGCTGAAAGACTTCGCGGCCTCGTACGAGCCCAAGAAAGCCGAGAAGACCGAGGTCGGCACCGTCGTTGACGCCGCCGATGGCATTGCGCACGTCGCAGGCCTGCCCGGCGTGATGGCGAACGAGCTCGTTCGCTTCGCTGACGGCACCCTGGGCCTCGCTCAGAACCTCGAAGAGAACGAGATCGGCGTCGTCGTGCTCGGTGAATTCACCGACATCGCCGAAGGCCAGCAGGTCACCCGCACCGGTGAGGTGCTGTCGGTTCCCGTGGGCGAGGGCTACCTCGGCCGCGTGGTCGACCCGCTCGGCAACCCGATCGACGGTCTCGGCGAGATCACCGGCATCGAAGGCCGTCGCGCCCTCGAGCTGCAGGCGCCTGGCGTGATGCAGCGCAAGTCGGTGCACGAGCCGCTGCAGACCGGCCTCAAGGCCGTCGACGCGATGACCCCGATCGGGCGTGGCCAGCGCCAGCTCATCATCGGTGACCGCCAGACGGGCAAGACCACGGTCGCCGTCGACACGATCATCAACCAGAAGCAGAACTGGGAGAGCGGCGACGTCGACAAGCAGGTTCGCTGCATCTACGTCGCCATCGGCCAGAAGGGCTCCACGATCGCGTCCGTCAAGGGCACGCTCGAAGAGGCCGGCGCGATGGAATACACCACGATCGTCGCGGCGCCCGCCTCGGACGCGGCCGGCTTCAAGTACCTCGCCCCCTACACCGGCTCGGCCATCGGCCAGC
>DDEV01000058.1 GCA_002336855.1 Leucobacter sp. UBA1945
CCTCGGGGCGACCCGCCTCGCGCACGCCCCGTTCTCCGAGCGGCTGCGCGACGACGAAGTGGCCGAGCTTGCCGCGAGCACCGAGTGGTGCTCGACCCTCGACATTCACGGCTGGGGCGAGCCCACCCACGAGCACGAGATCGCGGTGGCCAACGTCAAGAGGTTCGTGCGCCTCGGCGGCCGCATCTTGTACGGCACCGACATGGGCAATGGACCGACCCCGATCGGGCTCAACCCGCGCGAGCTGGCTTCGCTCGCCGCCGCGGGTCTCACGCCCGAGCAACAGATCGCCGCGCTCACGCCCGGCGATCCTCGCAGCCCGAACGCCACCCTGCTGTGGGTGCCGCGCGACGATCGCGGCGAACTCCAGGTTGCGGCGGCCCACCGACTGCTCGCCAACGATCTCGATAGGTTTTGCGGTTCGGTGAGCGACTGAGGAGACGGGCGAACCGGAACCGCTGGCGCAGCCTGGTGAACGTCATACAAGTGTGCCAGCGTCATACAAAGTTGCGGTGAACAAGCGTGACGTTCGCTTCCTTCTGTGACGTTCAACGGTTCTCAGGTGTGCCAGGGCACGGATTGGCTGAGAAGACGTTCAGCGAAGCCGCGGGTCAACCCCCACGCGCACCTCACGTCGTCTGGCCGCGCGCACGAGCGCCGCGTCGATGTCGGCCAGTGCGTACGTCTCCCCCACGAGCCCCTCGAAGGGGTATCGCTGCCAACAGCGCTCGAGAAATTCGACTGCACCCGCCAAATCAAGTGGCGAATAGTTGTGCACCCCCGAGATGCTGAGTTGCCTGCGCACGAGCCGCTCGGGCGCGAGCGCCACCGGATCACTCGGAAACACGCTGCCGACCAGCACAATCACAGCACCGACGCCCGCAGACTCGATGCCTGTCGCGATGGCGCGCGGTGAGCCAGAGGCTTCGATCACCACGTCGACTGCACCGTAGCGGGCATCGATTGCAGCCGGCTCACCCATCACCGGATCGATCACCGCGTCGGCGCCAAACTGCCTCGCGAGTTGCCGCCGAGCGGGCTCTGGGTCAGAGAGCACGACGTGCGCGCCCCGCTCCTTCGCCATCGCCGCGGCCGCGAGCCCGATGAGCCCGCCGCCGGTGATCAGCACGACTGAACCGTCAAACGGAACGGTGCGCGATGCTGCGGCGAGCGCGGCGAAGGCGGTCGCGATTCCGCAGCCGGCGGGCGCCAGCACCTGGGCTGGTAGATCCTCGTCAACTCGCAGGATCACCGTGCCCGCTCGCAAGTGCACGTGCGTCGCAAAGCCGCCGGTGAGCTCCCAGCCTTGGCCGATGCGCTCGTGGCCATACTTGCGCAGCGTGCGGCACTTCTGCGGCAGCCCTCGCTGGCACCTGTCGCACGCGCCGCAGTGCACGACGACCGACCACACGACGCGGTCACCGATCTGCACGGGCGAGCCGTCGAGTGTGAGCGGCGCATCGATGCCCAACGCGGTGACACGCCCGACCGTCTCGTGGCCGAGCACGAGCGGGGTTGCCTCGCTGCGGTGCCCGAGCACCGTATGCACGTCTGAGCCGCAGACGGTCGCAAACTCGGTCTCGACCAGCACCTCGCCCGGCGCGAGCAGCACCTGCGGCACCGCGACCGGTTCGTGGGGTTGGCCGGGTCGCATGAAGAGCATCGCCGTCGCCTCGGGCAGGGCCAAGATTTTTTGCGGGGCGAGCGTCGGCTCGTCGGCGGACGCAGCCGACTCGCCCGGCGCCTCACTTGCCGGTTCCGTCGACAGAACAGTTTCGACTAGAGGGTCAGCTTCGAGGGTGGCGGCACGCGCGCGACGCGGGGGGAGCAGGCGCATGATCAGAGGGCTCTGAAGGGTGGAAGGTCGCGCAGGCCAGTCACGGTATCAAGCACGTAGTCGGCTCCTGCGGCCTTGAGGGTGGCGCGGTCGTGCGCACCGCTCAGCACGCCTGCGACAAGGCCAGCTCCCGCGCGGCGGCCCGACAGCACGTCGCTCTCGGTGTCGCCGAGCACGGCAACCGCCTGCACACACGAGGCCCCGGTGCGCAGCAGCGCGGTGAGCACGAGGTCGGGTGCGGGGCGACCGCGGCCCGCATCGACCGGCGAGAGCGCCACGTCGACGAGTGAACGCCAGCCGAGCGAGTCGAGAATCGCGTCGCGGGTGACCGGCGCGAAGCCGGTGGTGAGCGCGACTTTCAGCCCACGCTCGCGCAGCTCGCCGAGCAACTCGGCCGCACCGTCGATTGCCAACGCACCCGACTCCTCGACGATCTCTGCGTATGCCCCCTCGAACGCCGCGGTGGCCCGCTGCGCCAGCTCAGCGTCGCCACCCGAGAGGTGGGTGAAGACGTCGATCTTCGACTGCCCCATCGTGTCGCGCACATAGCCGAGCGCCTCGCTCCACGGCATGCGCTCGGCCACGCCGGTGCGCTGGGCCGCGCGCTCGAACGCTTGCTCGACCACGCCATCGTCTTGCACGGTCGTGCCCGCCATGTCGAACACGACGAGCTCGAGAGGGGTGGCTGCGATGTCGCTAATAGCGTCGGTGGTGGTCATTCGGTGTTCTCCTTGGAGCGCTGAGCGGGGGTGAGTTCTTGGGTGGCGCCAAGCAATGCGCCGTTCGCCTCGGCGGCCGGTGCGGCTGCGACGACTGAGGTGGCGGGGGTCGCGGCACCAGCACCGAACGCAGCACCGAACGCCGCGTCGACCGCCCGCTGGGCGAGCCCGAAGCCGCAGGTCATGCCGATGCCGGTGGTGGCGGCGATGGCGCGCACGCCGGGCACGACCTCGCGGTCGAGAAACTCTCCGGAGCCGCTCGCATAGACGCCCTGCCAGCGCTCGATCACGCGCAGCGACTGCACGCCGAACAGCTCGAGCGCCTCGTCGATGAGCGCCTGCTGCGCGTCTTCGGACTGAAACGGCAGCGGCGCGGGATCGCGGTGGTGAGTGTCGCCGACGATCACGCTGCCATCGGGCAGCTGCGTGTACATCTGATTCAGGTCGATCGCGGCGAGGTCGGGGCGAGCCGCATGCAGGCGCTCGCGCACTGGCTCGACCTCGGCGAGCGACTCGAAGCGGCCGTAGCGCAGCAGCGACCACCCGGTGAGCAACGGTGCGTCGAGCGGAGCCGAGAGCGGCATTTGCACGCGCATCATGTCGAGCACGCAGCGCTGCACGCGCGCCTCTTCGGCGATGTCGGGCAGCAGGCGGTCGATGTCGTGATTCACGGCGAGGATCACCTGATCAGCCCGCACCGCTCCCCGAGTGGTGTGCACGACATCCGTCGCTACCGACGTTGCCGAGGTGCGCCACATGAACGCCACGCCGAGAGTGGAGAGGTGCGCGACGATCTTCTCTGCCGCCGTGCGCGGGTTCGCCTGCAGGTCGCCGAGCACGCGCGCGCCGCCGACGATCACGCGCCGGTCGACCGGGGCGAGAGCCGCGAACTCGTCGGCCCCGTAGACCTCGATGCCGCCACCCGCAGCCGCGGCCGAAACGAGCGCGAGCTCGTCGTCGTGTCTTGCTGCGATGAGCGTGCCAGATTCGCGCAGCCAGAAACCGGCGTCGCGTGACAGTCGCAGCCAGGTGTCGCGACCCGCCTCAGCAAGCTCGCGCGCCTCGCCGGCTTGGGCGCCGATGCAGAGGTGACCGAAGTTGCGAATGCTCGACCCCGTGGGGCGGGTACCCTGCTCGATCACGCAGACGTGGAGCCCGCGGCGCACCGCAGCGTAGGCCGCGCCGAGCCCGACGATGCCCGAGCCGACGACGACGAGGTCGTAGCTTCGAGAGGCAGGGTTGTTCGATGCGTTCATTAGCGCAGCGCCTTTCGCATCCACATGGCGAGCCCTTCGACCAGCAAGACGGTCACGAGAATCATGAGCACGATCGACCCGACCAGCTGGTAGTTCGAGCCCTGGCCCGCGTTGAGCAGGTAGTAGCCGACGCCGCCACCGCCGACGATGCCGAGCAGGGTCGCCGCGCGAATGTTCGTGTCGATCAGGTAGAAGGTGTGGCCGATCAGCGCCTGCGCACCCTGCGGCAGCGTCGCGCCGAAGAACATCTGCGTGCGGCTCGAACCGACCGCGATGAGCGCGCGCTCGGGCCCGCGAGGCACCTCTTCGAGCGAGTCGGCAATGAGCTTGCCGAGCAGCCCGACGCCTCCGACCGCGAGCGCGATCGTGCCCGCCTGAGCCCCGAGGCCGGTGATCACGATCAACACGATGGCGAGGATCAGCTCGGGAATGCCGCGAATGCCCACGAGCAGCAGACGAGCGCCGCTGCTGACGGCCCGGTTCGGCGCCACGTTTCGCGCGGCGAACGAGCCGAGCACCATCGATACCACGAAGGTGATGAGTGCCGCGGCGAGCGCGATCTCGATCGTCTCGATCATGGCGAAGAAGATTCGCTCGAATCCGTAGCTGCCGAAGTTCGGCGGCCAGAACGAGGCGAGCACCGGCGGCAGCTTCGCCCAGAACGTCAAGAAGTCGCCCCAGTTGATCTCGCTCACAACGACGCCAGCGATCACGACTGCAAGCGCAAGCCAGCCGAAGAAGACGTTTCGCACGCGCGCCGGCGTCCACGGCCGGCGAAGCGCCGCCTCGGGCGAGGCGAACACGCGACCCCCACGAGAAGGGCCGGGGCCGCTAGCCGAGCCCGCG
>DDEV01000011.1 GCA_002336855.1 Leucobacter sp. UBA1945
GCCGCCCTGCCGGGCGGCGCGCTGATCCCGCGCCTGCTCATCGCGTGACGCACGTTTCTGCGGGACGGAACCCGCAGCACTGTCTCCACCCGAGGCTCGGCCTGCGGCGCGGGGCTTCTTACCCCCGGTTGCCCGCCTGGGGTCGTAGTTGCTCGGAGCGCGATATCCTCGCCTGCCCGCCATCTAGATGTCCTCCCGGTCGCTCGCGGGCGCTTCTACTACCGGCGCATCCACCCGAGCCAGTCGTCTCGCGACCCGCCTGTCGTGCGCGCGCTCGCGGCGACGTTCAACCGCGAAGTAGAGCGTCGGCAGCACGATCAGCGTCAGCACTGTCGACGACAGCAAACCACCGATCACCACGACCGCGAGGGGCTGTGAAATGAACCCACCAGATCCGGTAATGCCCATGCCCATGGGGGTCAGCGCGAGAATCGTGGCGAGCGCCGTCATGACGATGGGCCGCAGACGCAGTGAAGAACCGCTGATCACCGCTTCGTAGAGCGGTTTGCCGCGTTCGCGCTGCTGATTCACCAGGTCGATCAGCACGATGGCGTTTGTCACGACGATGCCGATGAGCATCAGCACGCCGATGAGCGATGCGACGCCGAGCGGAATGCCCGTCGCAATGAGCAGCAACAGCGCGCCGGTTGCAGAGAATGGCACCGAGATCAGCAGCAGCAGTGGCTGCAGCAGGCTCTTGAAGGTCGCCACCATCACGACGTAGACGATAAGAATCGCTGCGAGCAGCGCGAGCCCGAGTTGCTGGAATGCTTCGCTCTGCTGAGACATGACGCCCCCGATGCTGGCGCTCGCGCCTGCTGGCAGCTTCACCGAATCGAGTGCGGCATTGACCTCGACGCTGGCGCTGCTGAGGTCATCCCCCGCAGGCAACGCAGACACCGTGGCGATGCGGTTCGCGTCTTGCGTGCGGATGGTCACCGGTCCGTCGGCCACCTCGACTGCGGCAAGCGAATCGAGACGCACCTCACCGTCTATTGTCGGCACGAGGATCGCGGCAACGCCTGCCTGGTCGCTCGGCGCGACGCCCTGAGCGAGATAGATATTGACGTTCGTATCGTCGAGCGAGATCTGGCCGATCTGCCTTGGCTGCATCTGCTGCGACACGAGCGAGGCGACGGCGACCTCGCTGAGGCCAGCCTCGGCCGCCTTTGCGCGGTCGACCACAATCGCAAGGTACGGACGAGAGGTGGCGAGGTCGCTTTCGATCTGCTTCAGACCCCACTGTTTCTTCAGAGCGGCGACGACCGCATCGCTCGCTTCGGCGAGCGTCTCTTGGTCGGGCGCCGACACGGCAACCTCGATCGCACTCGACATCGTCATTCCGCCATCGGAGGAGCCGATCGAGAACTCGCCGGCATCATCGAGTCCATCGACCGCCGCCCGAATCTCGTCTTGCACTTCGGTCTGCTTCGCGTCTTCGTCGGTGGTGATCGAGTAACTGATCACGCCGTCACCGCCTGCACCGAAGATCGCGCTCATGCCACTGCCCCCGCTGCCGATGGTCACCTGCACCATCTTGACCGCAGAGATACCGTCGAGTGCCTCTTCAACGCGCTCAACCTGCGCGAGTTGCGCATCCAAACTCGTGCCAGGTGCCAGCGTCTGCGTCAGGCCGACCGAGTTCTGCTCGTCAGAACCCATGAAATTGGTTTTCATGAACGGGGTCGCGGCGATGGTGCCACCGAAGACGATCACCGCGAGCAGCAGCGTGACCGCCGGGTGCTTCAGCGTCCACTTCACAACGGGCAGGTAGCCACGCTGCATCGCGGTCGCGTGCTCCTCGTGCGAGGCCTGAGGGTGGCGCAGCGAATTGCTGAGGTTCTTCTCGCGTTTCGCAGATCGCGTCTTTGCGCCCGGCTTTCCATCGCGCAAGAACCAGAAGGCCAGCACCGGCACGATGGTGAGCGACACCAGCAGCGAGGCGGCGAGCGCGATCGTGACCGTGAAAGCGAATGGCCTGAACATCTCGCCGACCATGCCAGACACGAACGCCATCGGCAGAAACACCGCAACCGTGGTGATGGTCGAAGCTGTGATCGCGCCGGCCACCTCGCGAACTGCGAAGACGATGGCCGCGGCGCGATCCTCTCCCACCCGCAACTCACCAAGGTGCCGCTTGATGTTCTCGATCACGACAATCGAATCGTCGACCACACGCCCGATCGAGATCGTGAGCGCGCCGAGCGTCAGCATGTTGAGCGTGTAATTGGCGAAGTTGAGCCCGACGAACGTGAGCAGCACCGACACCGGAATCGAGATCGCCGTCACGAGCGTCGCCCGCACTGACATCAGAAACACGAGAATCACGAGCACCGCGAACACCAGGCCGAGCAGGCCCTCGGTCGTCAGGGTTTCGATCGATCGCTCGACATAGGGCGCCTGGTCGAACACCACCTCGAGCCCCGCCCCGTCGAGCGAGGCTTCGAGCTTGTCGAGCTCCGACCGCACGACGTGCGAGACCTCGACTGTATTGGCCGACGAAAGCTTCGTCACCGCGATCGTGAGTGCCGGCTCACCGTTCACCCGCGAGATGCTCTGCTGCGGGTTGGCCTCGAGCGTCACGTTTGCGACCTCGCCGATGGTGATCACGGGCAGAGGATCGAGCTGCGGCGCCTCGCCGGGCTGCTGCTGGGCAGCCTGCGCTGCCGCCCCAGCACCCGCGCCCGCACTCGCCATTGCGCCGGGACCCGCCTGCGCCGCCGCCATCGATGCCTGCTGCTCGGCGGCAGCAGCCTGGGCACGCGCCTGCAGCATGCCTGCGTCACGCACGAGAGGCAGCGCGCTGATCTGCTCGACGGAGTCGAGCTTCGACCCTGCCTGCACCGCGAGCGTCTGCCCGTTCTCGGTGACGCTGCCCGCCGCCATGAGCACGCCGCTCTGCTGCAGCGCGTCAGAAATCGCCTGAGTGCTCAGGTACTCCTCTGCGAGCCTGTCGCTGTTCGGAGTAATCGTCACCCGGTCGCCGCGGGCGCCGATGAGCTGCGCCTCGCGCACGCCGTCAAGATCATTCAACTCGGGCAGCGCAATGCGATCGATGAGT
Source organism: Leucobacter sp. UBA1945 (assembly GCA_002336855.1). GTDB lineage: Bacteria > Actinomycetota > Actinomycetes > Actinomycetales > Microbacteriaceae > Leucobacter. The sequence goes on from DDEV01000011.1 coordinate 3,062, forward strand.
CGCGCGGTCTCTTCTGCGTCGGTGCCGCTCGGCGGCGTCACCGCGATCTGCACGACGGGCAGATCGTCGATCGAGCCAGACATCACCTGAGGGTCGACGCTCTCTGGCAGCATGCGCGAAATGCGCGAGACCGCACGTTCGACCTTTTGCTCAGTAGCCGCGAGGTCGACGCCGTAGGTGAACTGCGCGAGCACCATCGAGGCGCCCGTAGTCGACGTGGCGGTCGTCTGCTCGAGACCTGGCACCCCGCGCAGGGCAGTCTCGATGGGCGTCGACACGTCGTTGTTCACGACCTCGGGCGAGGCCCCGGGGTAGCTCGAGAGCACCACGATCGCCGGAAACTGCACCGAGGGCATCAGTTCTTGCTTGAGCGAGCCGACCCCGATCACCCCGAAGACCGACGCGACGATCGTGACGAGGGCGATGAGCGCGCGGTTCTTCAGGCTCAGTTTCGAGAGCAGGTGCATAAGCAAATTGTTTCATGCGCTGGGCCGCGCGCAGCACGGCAATGCGTGGCCCGCTCGCAGCACCCCTCAAGCAGGTGGGCAGTAGGTGTTGCCTCAGCAGCCCGCAGACAACATCTTCTGCCCATTCGCTTCGGCAGGGGCCGCGAACCCATACAACGCGAGGCGCCGAGGCGCCGCATGGTGTGAGGCACACAACCACCGCGAAGCGGCATAATCGAAAGGTGGTGAAAACGAGCAAACGCACCCTCGGGGCGGTCACTCCCGACGATTTCGACAGGCTCAGGCAGCTGCGCAAGATGCAGGGTCTGGCGCTCGGGCTGCTGCTCGCAATGGCCGCAGTCTTCGTCGTCAGTTTCGCCCTGCAGCAGCACTATCCGTGGCTCAGCTACGTGCGCGCCGCCAGCGAGGGCGGCATGGTCGGCGCGCTCGCCGACTGGTTCGCGGTCACGGCACTGTTCAGAAGGCCGCTCGGTCTGCCGATCCCGCACACCAATCTCATCTCGAACAAGAAAGATGAGATCGGCGACGGCCTCGGCTCGTTCATCGAGCAAAACTTTCTCGCCGACGATGTGGTGCACGCGAAACTCAGTGAGATCAGCGGCGCGCGCATGGCCGGCGATTGGTTGCAGCAAAAGGATCACGCCGAGCGCGTGGGCGACATGATCGCGAATGCGGGTCTCGGCGCGCTGACGGTGCTGAACGACAACGACGTGCAAGAGCTCATCGAGGCGCTCGTGCGCAAGCACATGATCGAGCCCGAGTGGGGGCCGCTGATGGGTCGCGCACTCGATTCGTTTCTCGAGGGCGGCCATCACGAGGCGCTACTCGAGGTCGGCGCCGATCGCCTGCAGGAGTGGCTGGTGCAGCACCCCGAGGCGTTCGATCGGATGCTCTCGTCTCGCCTGCCGTCGTGGCTGCCGAGCATTGCGCAGCGCTTTGTCGATGACCGTATGCACGCCGAGGCGGTGCGCTTCGCCCAGGCCGTGCGCGACGACCGCGAGCACCCGTTCAGGCAGGCCGTCGGTGGTTTCTTCGCCGACCTGGCTCGCGATCTCGGCGAGAAGCCCGAGCTCCAGGCGCAGCTCGAAGCGTTCAAGCACGAGGTGTTCGATAGCCCCCGTATTCGTTCGCTCGCAGAAAGCACCTGGGCGACGGCCCGCGCGGCACTCGTCGAGATGCTCGAGGATCCGCAGAGCGAGCTGCGAAAGCGCATGCTCGCGGCGCTGCAAGACTTCGGCGGGCGGCTCAGGGCCGACAGCACCCTGCAGTACAAGATCGACGTGTGGGTGATGCAGGTCGTCGAGCATCTCGTGCGCAACTATCGGCACGATCTGGCGCGGGTAGTGTCAGACACCGTGCGGCGCTGGGACGCGCGCGAGGCCGCCGAGAAGATCGAGTTGCAGGTGGGCAAAGACCTTCAGTTCATCAGAATCAATGGCACCGTCGTCGGCTCGCTTGCCGGGCTCGCGATCTACACGATCGCAACCCTGGTCATTCTGCCGCTTACCGCATAGCGGCGACTCACCCGCTCTGCGCGCCGAGGTTCTTAGCCCGCGAACGCGACTGGAAGCTGCATGTCTTGCACGCGATCCGTGGCAGCCGTATGGTCGGCTCGCGTGGTGATCGCGCACTGCTGCACGTTGCAATCGATGCCCTCTTGCGTAGCGGGGGGCACGAGCAGGTGCACCTCGAAGGCACCCCGATCAGGGTCGTCGTAGCCCTTATTGGCGAAGGCCTTCCATGCCCAGTCGTCGGTGATCCACGCGCTCGACAAAGCTTTATCGGTGCCCGCGGCTTCACCCTCCATCGCACCCTCCGGTAGCCCGCCGAGGCAGGGCGAAGGCTTCGTGCCCGCCTTCTCGGGAACCAGACAGATCGAGACGTAGATTCCGATCGCCGGGTCGTAGCCGCTGCCGCGCACCACGACCTCTTCGCCCGTGCGCAGCTTCGAGAGGTCGGCAGGCTCCCCGTCGAGAGTCTCGACCGAAAGCACGCGCGTGCGACCATCCGCTCCCTTCGCCTCGGCAGTGGCAGCAAAGTCGGTGGGCAGCTTCTGCCCCGAGCCGCCCGCACTCTGATGCGTCAGAATCGGCACGACGACCGCCGCCGCTGCACCCAGCAGCGCAAGAATGGCAACCGCGAGCACCACCAAAAGCACGCGCCGCGAATTGCCTCCCCGTGCGACCCGATCGTTCATGCTCACATCGTATCCCTGGACAGGCATGTCTCCGGTATCGATCCGGCACGCAATGCTTCGGTGACGCTGTGAGCGATACGAGTGCCCCCAGTTCAGTGCTAAGATCGGTGCTATACGTCCATTTTGCGTTAATTGAGCAGCGCTTCGCGAGAACAGACCTTCCGCGAGGCCCGAATGTGTAAGGGGGTCACGCGTGGGGCGCGGCCGTCAAAAAGCAAAGCACACCAAAGTCGCTCGGGAGTTGAAGTATTTCAGCCCGAACACCGATCTTTCGCAACTTCAGCGCGAGCTGGCTACGCATACTTCTTCTGAAGAAGATGCCTGGGCCGAGTACGCCGATAAGTACAACGACGAAGACGAATTCGACGACGAGGAGTAGCCTCGGCGGTTGAGCGTGTTCTCAACCGCGTCGTCACGGCGCAGCGCACCGCGCGGCACTCTGCGCGCTGCGCGGCACAGCCTTAGTCGGCGAAGCTCCCGACCAGCCGCACAGCGCCCCCGTCGACGCCCTTCGCGCCCTGCTCGAAGCCGGCAAAGTCGCGCTCGCTCGTGCTGATGACACCCGCCTGCCACACCTTGAGGCCCTCGGCGGTCAGTGCTGCCGAGACGGCAGCCGCCTGCGATGCGTCGACCACGGCAAACATGCCGACACCGAGGTTCCACGCACCCTCGAGACTCTCGAGCGAGTGACCGCCGAGATCGGCGAGGTGCCTGAACACGGGCAGCGGCGACCAGGTGCCGCGATCCAGCTCAACCCATGAGCCGACCGGCAGCACGCGAGCGAGGTTCGCTGCGATGCCGCCACCCGTCACGTGGCTGAGCGAGTGGATCGCCCCCGCAAGCGCCGGGTTCTCGAGCACGCGAAGCAGCGGCCCGGTGTAGAGCGCGGTCGGCTCGAGCAGCGCCTCGCCGTAAGTCGCACCGAGCTCGTCGCAGTGATCGGTGTAGAGAATGTCGCGCCCTGCAAGAATGTGGCGCACGAGCGAGAACCCGTTCGAGTGCAGGCCCGATGCGCCCATCGCCAGCACCACATCGCCGTCGTTCACGCGGGCGGGGCTCAGCAGGTCGTCGGCCTCGACCACGCCAACGGCGGCGCCTGCGACGTCGTAGTCGTCGGGGCCGAGCAGACCGGGGTGCTCGGCGGTCTCACCGCCGACGAGCGCAGTGCCCGTTGCCTCGCAGGCCTCGGCGATGCCGCGCACGATCGAGGCGATGCGCTCGGGCACCACCTTGCCGCAGGCGATGTAGTCGGTCATGACGAGCGGCTTCGCGCCGACCACCACGATGTCGTCTACGACCATCGCGACGAGGTCTTGGCCGATGGTGTCGTGCTTATCGATCGCCTGCGCAATCGCGACCTTCGTGCCCACGCCGTCAGTCGACGAGGCAAGCAGCGGCCGTTTGTAGCTCAGCAGCGCGCTCGCGTCGAAGAGACCGGCGAAGCCGCCCACTCCCCCGAGCACCTCGGGACCGTGCGTGCGCGCGACCGCCGATTTCATCAGTTCGACGGCGAGATCGCCCGCCGCGGTGTCTACTCCGGCCTGTGCGTATGCGTTGCTCTGTTCGCTCACTCTTACAAGCCTACCTGCCCGCACGGGCAGAGTAGACTTATCGGGTCGCGGCAGGCGACGCTCGGTCGACTCGCAGGAGCATCACGAATACATGTGCGGCATCGTAGGCATCGTCTCTCACGAACCCGTTAACCAGCAGGTCTATGACGCCCTGCTCCTACTGCAACACCGCGGCCAAGACTCCACGGGCATCGCGACCGCCGACGGCAGTCAGTTTCACATGGTGAAGGCCAGCGGCCAGGTGCGCGAGGCTTACCGCACCCGCGACATGCGCTCGCTGCTCGGCAACATCGGGCTCGGTCACGTGCGCTACGCGACGAGCGGCTCGGCTGCTCGCGAAGAAGAGGCACAACCCTTCTACGTGAACGCCCCCTACGGCATCATCCTCGTGCACAACGGCAACCTCACGAACACTCGCGAGCTGAACGCTGAGATGCACAACGTCGACCGTCGCCACCTCAACACGCACTCCGACACCGAGTTGCTGCTCAATGTGCTCGCGAACGAGTTGCAGCACGCGTCGGGCAGCCCGACGCTCGACGCGGGCAAGGTATTCGATGCCGTGACTCGCGTGCACCAGCGCGTCGAGGGGTCGTATGCGGCCATCGCGCTCATCGCTGGCTACGGCCTGCTCGCGTTTCGCGATCCCTTCGGCATTCGCCCCCTCGTGCTGGGTCGCCGCAGCGGCCAGAACGGGCGCGACGAGTGGGTCGTCGCGAGCGAGTCGCTCGTGCTCGAGTCGGGCGGCTACGAGATCGTGCGCGACGTGGCCCCCGGCGAAGCGATCTTCATCTCCCCCGACGGCGAGATGCACTCACGCCAGTGCGCCGCAAACCCCAGGCTCCTGCCCTGCTCGTTCGAGTACATCTATCTCGCTCGCCCCGACTCGGTGCTGAGCGGTATCTCGGTATACGACGCGCGCCTGCGCCTCGGCGACGTGCTCGCCGAGCAGGTCGTGGCAGAGGTGCCAAAGGGCGATATCGACGTGGTCATGCCGATTCCCGACTCGGGCCGTCCGAGTGCGATGCAGCTGGCAAGCAAGCTCGGTGTTGAGTACCGCGAAGGCTTCTTCAAGAACCGCTACGTCGGCCGCACCTTCATCATGCCGGGGCAGTCGGTGCGCAAGAAGAGCGTGCGACAGAAGCTCAATGCGATGAGCACCGAGTTTCGCGGCAAGAACGTGCTGCTTGTCGACGATTCGATCGTGCGCGGCACCACCTCGGGCCAGATCGTCGACATGGCGCGGGCCGCAGGTGCCGCGTCGGTCACCTTCGCCTCGGCCGCTCCCCCAGTACTTTTCCCGCACGTCTACGGCATCAACATGCCGACTCGCAACGAGCTCATCGCGCACGGTCGCACGAACCGCGAGATTGCCTCGGTCATGGGTGCCGATCACCTCGTCTATCAGACGGTCGAGGGCATGAACCGCGCGATCCTCGCGGGTCAGAGCACCGTTACCGAGCTCGAAGAGAGCTGCTTCACCGGCAACTACCTCGCGGGCAACGTCAGCGACGAGTACCTGGCATACGTCGAGGCGACGCAGACCAGCTGAGCGATGCGCAATACGCGCAAAAGAACCCGGTACCGTTTCGGTGGTACCGGGTTCTTTGCGGTAAAGCGTGGGATCAGCGCTTCGCGCACTGACCCTTAGGCGTCGTCTTTGCCCTGGGCACGCTCGGCAGCTGCGGCGCGAAGCGCATCGGCCTCGGCCTTCGCTGCCGCGGCCTCGGCCTTTGCCTTCGCAAGCTCGTCTTCGATGCTCGGCTCGGCAGCAGCGGGTGCCTCTGCCGGAACGACAGGAGCGGCGGGGGTCGAGGCGACGTCGGCCTCAGCCTTCTTCTGTTCTTCGGGGTTCGACACTTCCTTCTTCAGGATCTTCATCGACTGGCCGAGGCTCTTCGCGAGCGCCGGCAGTTTCGGAGCACCGAACAACAACAGCACGACGAAGAGCAAGATCCACGGAGTTGGCCCGTGAAAGAGATTTCCCATTGGTATATCGCTTTCGATCAGAGAAGTATGCCTGTTATCTTACGTCAGTCTGCACAGCCAGCGCAGCGCCTCGCTTGCGCCCGGCGACGGCCCCGAGCAGCAGCGAAAGCAGGGCTCCGACTACAAGACCGATCGCACCGCCGACGACCGCCATCAGGCCCGCAACCTGGCCGAGCTCGTAGTTCGCGCCCTCGGGCACCGGAAAAAACATACTGACAACAGCGCCGACTACGATTCCGAGCACGACCGCGCCGACGATGATTCGCCCGTAGCGTACCGAGCGCCGCAGCTCGACCTGCACGGGTTGGTGCACGTTCTCAACTACCTCAACGGCCTCTTCGGGGGTCGCGTGCTCGTCGGGAAGGTTGGAAGCATTGGACATGCCCCCTATTCTTTCAGGGTTCCGCTGAGTGAATGCCCACCGCACCGCTAGCTCGGCGTGCGCAGAAGCGGCAGCAGCCCATCGAGGTTCGCCCGCGTGCCCGAGGCGCTGATCCTCGCCGCCGAAACCGCATCGTCCCAGCCGAGCGCACCCGTCGCGAGCGCAACCCAGGTGACGGGGTCGGTTTCGATCACGTTCGGCGGCGTGCCGCGGGTGTGACGGGGGCCGGCGACGCACTGCGTCGCACCGAAGGGAGGCACGCGCACCTCGACCGAGTTGCCCGGTGCGAGCGCCGCGAGCTCTTCGAGCAGAAATCGCACCGCAGTGGCGAGCTGCTGCCGCTCAGTGCTGCCTCCCTGCACCGCACGAAGCGCCGCGATGCCGTCGCCCTCGCTGATTCGTCGTTTCGCCATGCTGCCAGACTAGCCGCACCACAGACGAGGGCGGGGCCGCCGCGATCGCTCGCGACGGCCCCGGCTGTTTTCTCTGTCAGCGCTTCGATCACGCCTCTTCGTTCACACGCTGCGAACGAATTCGACGAGCGACGAGGATCGCACCACCGCTCACGAGCAGCAGCGTGGCTGCGACGATACCCGCCGACATGCCGAACTCAGCACCGGTGTTCGAGAGCCCGCCTGGCACCGCAGCGAAGTTCAGCAAGCCCGAGCTTGTCACGTTTCCTGCGACGTCGAATGCGCGGAATTGCGCCGTCGAAGCTCCGGCACCGAGCCTCAGATCGACAGCGAAGTCGACAGAAGCGTTCGCGGCTGGAGCAAACGCAGCTACCGCGACTGTATCGTTCTGCTCAGCGAGCTCGACATCGATCCAGTCTCCGTTGCCGATGCGGTACTGCACCAGGGAAACACCCGAGGTGTCGTCAGACGAGGTGCCGGTCACAACGCCCCTCTGCTTCGCATCTGCCGTCACCTGCAGTGCAGGGGTGACCGAGTCAATGTTTACTGCCTGCGCAGACTCGCTCTCGTTGCCGAACTGGTCGGTCGCGCGAACGAACAGCACCTGCTCGCCCTGCTCGGTGAACGTGACACCGTCGACGTACTGCTGCCAGGTCTCGCCGTCGAGCGAGTACTCGACCTGCGTTGCATCGCCGAACTCGTTCGATGCCGAGACGAATACGGTCGCGGGCGAAGCCTGCAGCCAACCCGAGGCCGAAGGAGCCGGGTTGCTCGAGAACGTGATCACGGGGTCGCCGCTGGCCTCGAGATCGATAGCGATATCCTCCGCAGCAGCCGAAATCGCCACATCGGCAGTGAAACCCCGTGCACCATCATCGGTCAGCGCAACGAAGTCGCAGCTCGTGTTCGGGGTGAGCGTGGTCGCCTTGCCTTCGGCATCGGTGATACCGGCATCGCGCCAGCCTTCGTCGCCCTCGCAGCTCATCGCGAGCTTCGCGTTTGCTGCGGGGTCGCCGTTCGCATCAGTCACAACCACATTGGCCTCGTTCAGCGCCGCGCGGAACGCACCGCCGCCGAGAATACGGGCTGCGTGGCCCATGCGCGGCTCGGAGACGAACTCGAGCGTGTCATCGGTGCGGTGGTATGCGGGCTCGAGGATGATGTTGGTGCCGCCGGCCCAGTGCATCCAGCTGAACACCGCAGCCTTGATTCCCACATCGTGGAACGGCTGGTGGTCGCTTCGGCTCACGGTGCCGATCGGCAGGTCACCCTCGCCTGCGAGAAGCGAAACCTGATTCGAGTAGTCGAGCACGGCGCTCTCGTGTGGTGCGAGCGGTGCTCGGTTCGTGTCGGCGGTCAGCGCCCAGAACTTGAATTCCTGGCCCGGGTTGCCCGCAAACGAGGTGCCCGCCATGTCCATGTTCCACGCGCCGAGAGTGCGAGCCTGCTCTTCGGGTGTCATCACGGTTTTCACATGGTAGTTCGACCCCTTGTAGCCCGATTCTTCTGCACCCCATGCGCCGAAGCGAATCTCGGCGTCGTAAGAGTACTGGCTCATGATGCGCGCGATCTCGAGCATGATGCTCACGCCCGAACCGTTGTCGCTGGCGCCGGGGCTACCAACCACCGAATCGATGTGCGCGCCGAGGTAAATGATCGGAGCATCGGGGTCACCGCTCGCTGCGGGGATCACACCGATAGCGTTGTGGCTCGTCGCTTCACCGCGCACGGTCGCAATGCTCAACGACAGGTCGCCGCCTGCGAGCAGCGTGCGCATGCGCTTGCCCTGGTTGTTCGACGATCCGACGACCACCATGTCGGTGAGACCATCCGCGAGATTGCCAACCGCCGGCAGGTTTTCAGGGCTCGAGATGCCGTCAACCTTGGTGAGCACCACTGCCGCGACGCCGGCCGTCTTGAGATCGGTGAGCAGCTGCGTGCGAGTTGCTGACGTAGCATTCCAGTCAGCGAGAACAATTTTTCCGGCGAGATCAGTGCGCTCGACGAGTCCGGTAAGTGTGGCGCCGATATCGACGAGCTGGCCGCTCACCGGCGCGTCAGGTCCGGTGAACACGCCGTTGGTCGCGGGCCGAAACTGCCAGCTTGCGAACTCGTCGGTGTACCGGCTCGGCACCACATCAGCGTAGATCTGCGCTGCAACCGGGAATTCCTCGATCGTCGTCTGCATGCCATACGACTCAAAAGTATCGGCAACCCAGTTCACGGCTTCGAACTCTGCCGCACTTCCCTGCACGCGAGGGCCGATCTCATGTGAGAGCTTGACGTCGTTCTGCCAGATGTTTCCCGGCATCACCTGCGACAGGTAATCGTTCTGAAAGTCTGGCAGCAGGTTTCCGCTGGTAAGCGCCTCGATGGCGTCGGCGGGAGGCGCAGCCTGAGCATACGCCGCCGTCGACGAGAGCATGAGCGGAGCTGCGAGGGCCGCGGCCCCCATCGCGTAGAGCGGTCGCCTGTAGCGCGAAATCGCGCTTGGCGAAGATTGCTTAGAAAGCATGAACAGATGTCCTCTCTGACAACGGTTGTTCGCCTCAATACCGGCCATGCGCACTTCGAGAAGGTATGCGCCGATCGGGCGCTTCGCCCCTCGGACAAGGCGCTGGTGGTGTCTCGTCCGTGAGAGAGGATGTCTTCGTCAAGCGGCAAGTTCAGTGATGAAAGCGGGGGTTGTTAAGGCGCAACCCTGCGCCTCGCCTCAAACGTATCGAGGCCGCATACCGTATTGACGGGATCTGACTCTTTGTCGCCAGAGTGCTGACAGTTTGGCCTTGCTTCGATGTTTTCCACGGACGTATGATCCGAATCTCTGCGAGAAGGTCACGTCTCGAGTGCAATTTGCTTCCCCAGAAGCAGCGTAGGCAGACAAGAGCTCGCTATTTGGTTCATTCCGCGACAAATTTCCGATAACCTGCCATATATAGCAGACGACACTTTGCACGACCGAGTGACTCAATGGGGCCCCACTTCATGGATCTTGATGACATCGACCTTGCCATTCTTGGCGTACTCTCGGCAGATGCGCGCGTCTCGATGACCCAGCTCGCCGAGGCGGTTCACATCTCACGAGCGAGCGCGCACGCGCGTTTCAAGCGCCTCGTCGATGCTCAGGTAATCACAGGCTTCACCGTGCAGATCGACCCCGTTCGCGCGGGTCAGCACGCCTCGGCCTACGTCACACTCGCCGTCGAACAGCCCCAGTGGCAAGAGGTTCGCAAGCGCCTCGGGGCGATTCCTGAGGTGCATCACATTGCGCTGATCGGAGGCGAGTTCGACGTAATCGTGCTCGTGCGGGCTCGCGATAACCGCGACCTGCGACGGGTCGTGCTCGAAGAGATCCAGTCGATTCCGGCGGTTCGCGGCACGCGCACACAGATCATCTTCGAAGACACTCAGATCACGAGCAGCACGCTGTCTCGCGATCGCTAGGCCTTCCGGCACGCAGAAGGGCCGGCACACCGAATCACTTCGGCATGCCGGCCCTCAGCAGTTTCGCAGGCCCTAGGTCAGCAGCGCCCGATCATCGAACGACGCTCCCTTGATCTTCGAGAATTCCTCGAGAAGTCGGGGTACGGTCAGCGTCTTCTTCTCTTCTTCAGAGGCCTGGAAGACAATGCGGCCCTCGTGCATCATGATGAGACGGTTGCCAAGGCGCAACGCCTGTTCCATATTGTGCGTCACCATGAGGGTCGTGAGCCCACCCTGTTTCACGATGCGCTCGGTCAGGTTGGTGACGAGCGCCGCACGCTGAGGGTCAAGCGCAGCCGTGTGCTCGTCGAGCAGCAGAATGCTGGGGTGCGTGAACCCTGACATCAGCAGCGAGAGTGCCTGTCGCTGGCCGCCCGAGAGCAAACCGACCTTGGCAGAGAGGCGGTTCTCGAGACCGAGCTCGAGCGACTGCAGTTCAGTGCGGAAGCGCTCGCGCTGCTTTGCGCCGAGTGCGAGGCCCAGACCACGACGTTGTCCTCGACGGAGCGCGAGGGCAAGGTTCTGCTCAATAGTCAGGTTCGGCGCAGTGCCCGCCATGGGGTCTTGGAAGACTCGCCCGATGTATTTCGCGCGCTGAAACTCTTGCAGCTTGTTGACCTTGCGTCCGTCGATCTCGATCGCTCCCGAATCGACAAAGTAGCGGCCCGAGATTGCGTTCAGCAGTGTCGACTTGCCCGCACCATTCGAGCCGATGATGGTGACGAAGTCGCCCTCCGCGAGATGCAAATCTAGCTCGACGAGCGCACGACGCTCGTTGACGGTGCCTGCAAAGAAGGTCTTTGAAATCCTGTCGATCTTCAGCATGAGCTACTCCTTCGCTCCCTTGGCAGCGGCTGCCTCGACTACCCCGACGCCCGCGGTGAGTGCAACCGCTGGATCACCGCTCCTCTGCTCTCGCGGGGGCACACGCCCGCCGCGACCTCGCAACGAGGGCAGCTTCTTCAGGAAGCCCCAGCGCGGCAGCAGCAGCGCGGCGATCACCAGCACAGCGGTGATGAGCTTCATGTCGTTCGGGTTGAGCCCAACTCGCAGCGCGCCGAAGATGATGAGGCGGTAGAGCACGGCACCGAAGAGCACCGCGAGGGTGGCAACCCAGATGTAGCGCTGCCCGAAAACCGCCTGGCCCAGAATCACGGACGCAAGGCCAACGAGGATCAGGCCGACGCCCATCGAGATATCTGCAAAGCCTTGGTACTGCGCAATCAGCGCACCGCAGAGGGCGACCAGGCCGTTCGAGAGGCCGAGTGTCAGAATCGTACTGAAATCGGTCGAGACCCCGAACGAGCGGATCATGGGGCCGTTATCGCCAGTTGCCTGAATCGAGAGGCCGAGGTTCGTCGAGAGGAACCAATCGACCACGAACTTCAGCGCGAGCACGGCGACCAAAAGAATGGCAACCCCAGCCCATGTGCCGAGAACATCTGCGTCTTTCATTGGGGTGAAAACGGTCTCTGCCCGCAGCAATGGAAAGTTCGCCTTGCCCATGATGCGCAAGTTGATTGACCACAGCGCGATCATGGTGAGAATACCGGCGAGGAGGCCATCGATCTTGCCCTTAGTGTGCAACAGGCCGGTGATGATGCCGGCGATCACCCCGGCTGCGCCACCCGCGAGGGTAGCGAGCACGGGGTTCACGCCGGATCCGATCAGCGCAGCCGCGGTGGCCGCTCCTGTGGTGAAGCTGCCGTCAACGGTCAGATCTGGAAAGTTGAGCACGCGGAAGGTCATGTAGACCCCGAGCGCCATCACTCCATAGATAAGCCCAATTTCGAGTGCGCCAATCATGTGTATTCCTTTAGTCGGATCAGTCGAGCTGCCGAGGGTTACTCGACGGTCTCAGCCTGGTCGAGGATCTCCTTGGGGATCGTCACGCCCATGCGCTCAGCGGCACCCGGGTTGACGACGTAGGTGAAGCTCTTCGAGACTTCAACGGGCATGGTCGCGGGGTCGCCACCATCCTGCAGAATCTTGAGCGCCATCTCGCCGGTCTGGTAGCCGAGCTGCTCGTAGTCGATACCCAGGGTGGCAACCGCGCCGCCCTCGACGGTGCCCGACTCGGCGCCGATCACGGGAATCTGCTTGGCCTCAGCGACCTGCACAAGCGAGGCGATGCCCGAAACGACCATGTTGTCGGTGGGCACGTAGATCGCGTCGACGTCGCCGAGCGCCTCGGTTGCCTGCTGAATGTCGTTCGCGGTGGTGACGGTGGTCGAGACGATCTCGAGCCCCAACTCGGGGGCAGCCTTCTCGGCAGCCTCTACCTGAACCTCAGAGTTGACCTCACCCGATGCGTAGACGATGCCGACCTTCTTGGCGTCGGGAACGATCTGCTGCAGGAGCTTCAGCTGCTCGTCGATCGGAGCCATGTCGCTGGTGCCCGTGAGGTTTCCGCCCGGCTTCTCGTTCGAGTCGACCAGCTCGGCAGCAACCGCGTCGGTGACGGCGGTGAACAGAACCGGCTTATCGGTGATTGCCTGGGCCACAGCCTGCGCTGCAGGGGTCGCAACGGCGAGCACCAGGTCAAGATCCTGCGAGGCAAATGTCTGTGCGATGGTGACGGCGGTAGCCTGCTCACCGTTCGCGTTCTGCACGTCGAACTCGACGTCAACACCGGCATCATCAAACGCCTTCTGGAAGCCTGCGGTCGCCGCATCGAGTGCGGGGTGCTGCACCAGCTGGTTGATCCCGATCTTGTAAGTGGCTGTGTCGCCACCTTCGGTAGAGCCACCGCCATTGCTGCAGCCTGCGAGCGCAAGTGCGCCCGCAGCGGCGAGTGCGATGCCTGTCAGAAGCTGACGTTTCATGTGCTTGTTCCTTACTTACTGTGTTGTTGGTGAAATGAAAACTGATTCGCGCCCGCGCGCAAAGACACCGCTTGCCCCGCAGACGAGGCAAGCAGCGAGGGATGACCTGTTAGACGGCTTCGACGCCCGCGATGGCCGCAAGAAAGCGATCGTTCATCTCGGCTGAGCCGATCGTGACACGAATGCCGTCTGTGCCATACGCCCGCGCGATTACCGCGTGCTCACGCAGCACCGCATCGATCTCAGGGGTGCGCTCGCCGGTGCGAAGCCACACGAAGTTGCCGAGTGCTTCACGCACCGTCCAACCGCGGCCACGAAGCTCTTCGATCATGCGCGCCCGCTCGGCGACGATCACCTGCACACGCTCGTCGAGTTCTGCCTCGGCGTCGAGTGAGGCAATGGCTGCCTGCTGAGCGAGCGAGCTGACACCGAACGGCACTGCGACGCGGCGCAGGTTCTCTGCAACGTCGACACGTGCGATCGCATAACCGATGCGCAGGCCCGCGAGACCGTATGCCTTTGAGAAGGTGTGCAGCACGGCAACGTTCTCGTAGCGGTTGAAGAAGTCCAGCCCGTCCGCCGAGTTCGGGTCGTCGTTGAAGTGCACGTAGGCCTCATCAACCACAACAAGTACGTCGCTCGGCACGAGCGCCATAAACTCATCGAGCTCGGCGGTCGTCACGCCAGCGCCGGTCGGGTTGTTCGGGTTGCACACGAGCACGAGTCGGGTGCGATCGTTGATCGCCGCAGCCATCGCAGGCAGGTCATGACGATCGTCAGAGGTCAGCGGCACCATCACCGGGGTGGCACCCGCGATGCGCACAAGAATCGGATAAGCCTCGAACGAGCGCCATGCAAAGACAACCTCGTCGCCCTCACCCGCTGCCGCAGAGATCAGTTGGCTCGCCACTTCAACAGAGCCGGCTCCGACAGCCACGTTCTCGGCCTGCACGCCGCAGTGCTCTGCGATCCTCTCTCGAACCGCGACGGCGCCCATGTCTGGGTACAGCTGGATCGAGGCAGCCTGGTCGCGCACGACCTGCGCCACCGACTCGAGTGGCGGGTACGGATTCTCATTTGACGAGAGTTTGACGGCGCCGGAAATCGACTTTCCCTGCACGTACGCGGGCAACTGCGTGACGCTTTCGCGCTGCTTGACCATTCTTCCTCGAATTCGTTGCTTGATCGCCATCGGCACATCATTGTGGAATGTACCGCCAGCATAAGATATTTCCAACTGGACGTCTGGTCGCTGGCGAATCCCTTTGACAGACTGTGCAAACACAGCGTGATCCACTCGCAATTTGTTCAACGGCAACGCCCGCCGATCGGAGTGTTTCGACACTGTGCACGCCGCCTACCAGCTTAGCCGCCCTCGTCTTCGAGCCGCCGTCGGCTTCGCACTGCCGCATACCGAGCTACGGGGCGCCCGCCATCGCTTAGGCTTGAGGGGTGAAGATTCTCGTGCTGGGGCCCGGCGCCCGCGAACACGCCATCGTCAAAGCGCTCCTCAGCGAGTCGACCTCGCATGAGGTGGTGTGTGCCCCCGGAAACGCGGGCATCTCGGCCGCTGGAGTCGAGACTCCGGCTCTCGACTACACCGACCCCTCCGCAGTGCTCGCGTTCGTGCGCGAGCGCGGCTTCGAGCTCGTGGTGATCGGCCCAGAGGCGCCGCTCGTCGCGGGCGTTGCCGATCCTCTTCGCGCAGCTGGCGTGCCTGTCTTCGGACCGGACCAGGCAGCCGCACAACTCGAGGGCTCGAAGGCATTCGCGAAGCGCATCATGGCCGAAGCCGACGTGCCAACCGGCCGCGCGAGTCGTGTCGCCGACACCGCAGAGGGCGCTCGGGTGCTCGACGAGTTCGGTGCACCTTACGTCGTGAAGGCTGACGGCCTCGCCGCGGGCAAGGGTGTGCTGGTGACCGAGGATCGCCAGGCCGCGCTCGATCACATCGCCACCTGGGCGCCGCACGGCGAGGTGCTGATCGAGGAATTTCTCGACGGCCAAGAGGTCTCGCTCTTCTTCTTCGCAGACGGTCACAACGTGCGCCCGCTCAGCCCGGCGCAGGACTACAAACGCATCTTCGACGGCGACCAGGGCCCGAACACGGGCGGCATGGGCGCGTACTCGCCGCTGCCGTGGCTGCCCGAGGGCTTCGTCGACGAGGTGATCGACAC
The DNA here is from genome assembly GCA_002336855.1 of Leucobacter sp. UBA1945. Classification (GTDB taxonomy): domain Bacteria; phylum Actinomycetota; class Actinomycetes; order Actinomycetales; family Microbacteriaceae; genus Leucobacter. The sequence continues at coordinate 18,566 of DDEV01000011.1, forward strand.
CGTCGCCATCCCCACCGTGCGNNGCATGGGCGCGTACTCGCCGCTGCCATGGGTGGGCGAAGACTTCGTGCAGCAGATCACCGATACCGTGGCGCTGCCGACCGTGCGCCAGCTCGAGGCCGAGGGCACCCCGTTTGTCGGCCTGCTCTATTGCGGGCTGATTGTGACCGCCGCGGGCACGCGGGTGATCGAGTTCAATGCCCGCTTCGGCGATCCCGAG
>DDEV01000100.1 GCA_002336855.1 Leucobacter sp. UBA1945
GGGCGGGGTGCGCAGCGCACCCCGCCCGATCCTTTTCTCTACGCCTGCGACTTGAGCCGGTGTTCCACTCAGCTACGGGTTCAAGGTGCCGCTCAGGCGTGCGTGAAAGTCGGTCGAACGCGCATCTAGCCCGACGAATGCAATCTCGATGTGTTGCTCGGTGTACTTCTCGCGAATTGAATCGAGCACGGCGACGGTTGAGGCATCCCAGATCTGCGCCTCCGAAAAGTCGACGACGACCTGGGCCGGATCTTCGGTGTATGAGAACTGCTCGACGAGGTCGTTGCTACTGCCGAAGAAGAGCGGGCCATGCACGGTGTAGTGTGCGTGCATCGTTTCGGCTTCGGGCGCAGCGCAATCACGCGCCGCTCCGCCGCCATCAGACTGAATGTGTCGTCTGACCGTGACGACATGGGCAACCCTTCGAACGAACAGCAAAATAGCGAGCAGCACACCGAGCCCGACGCCGATCGCCAGATTGCCTGTGGCAACGGTCGCCGTGACCGTTACGACCATCACCGCGGTCTCAGAGATCGGCATGCGCTTGAGCGTCGACGGTCGCAGGCTGTGAAAATTGACCGTCGACACTGCGACGACCATCATCACGGCAGCGAGAGCAACCATTGGAATGTGCTCCATCACATCGCTCAGCACGGTAATAAGGGCGAGCAGAAACACGCCCGCGACGAAGGTCGAGATGCGGGTGCGAGCCCGACCGAGCTTTACATTGACTAGGGTCTGCCCGATCATGGCGCACCCCGCGATGCCGCCCCACAATCCGGCGAGCAGGTTGGCGACGCCGAGCGCCCATGACTCGCGCCCCTTATTCGAAGAGGTCGAGGTCATTTCGTCGACGAGCTTCGCGGTGAGTAGGGTTTCGAGCAGGCCGACGAACGCAACGCTCAGTGCGGTCGGCCAGATGATGCCGAGCGTGTCGAGCGTGAGCGGTGCGAGCATGGGAGTGATCCCCGGAAGCCCACCGCCTACCGAGCCCTGGTCTCCGACTGTGGGAACGGCAACTCCCACCACGACCGAGACGATGGTGACCACGATGATCGCGACCAACGGTGCGGGGATCGCTTTGGTGAGGCGGGGCAGGCCGAGCACTATGAGCAGAGTGAGCGCAAAGAGTGGGTAGACGAGCCAGGGCACGCCAAGCAGGTGTGGCACTTGAGCCGCGAAGATTAGGATGCCGAGTGCGTTCACGAAGCCGATCATGACGGAGCGCGGAATGAAACGGGTGAGCCTCGCGAGCCCGAGCACGCCGAAAAGGATCTGGATGAAGCCCGCGAGAATGACCGTCGGCAAGAGATATTCGACTCCGTGCTCGCGCACAAGCGGAGCTACTACCAAGGCGACCGCGCCGGCTGCCGCGGTGATCATCGCGGGCCGACCGCCGAGAAATGACATCGAGAGGGCCAGCACCACTGAGGCGATGAGGCTAACCTTCGGGTCGACGCCTGCGATGACCGAGAACGCGATGACCTCGGGAACCAGGGCGAGTGTGGTGACGATGCCGGCGAGCACCTCGGTAGTGAGTGCGCGCGGGCGGTGAAGGGTGGCGAGAACGGTCGGGGCTGGAGTCACCCGCTCAACCTTACTTTGTGCGCGCACGCTGCTGCACTCGCTCGCGACGTGGCGCTGTAGTGGCAACAGGGAGCCCGCTCGTCACGTTCTGTCATGTTCGGGGCGCGGCGATCCTCGGCCCACAATACTTAGAGCATGACTGAGCCCAACGCAGCAACTCATGCAACGCCCCAGGTCGTCGGGGTGCACCTCGTCGGAAGCGTCAACTTCGATAACGCTGAGACCACCATTCGCACCGCGGCCGAAGAGCTCGGTGGGCATCTCAGGCGGATCCCCGACGGAGAGGTGGGGGAGCGCTGGCATTGGATCGCGTTTCAGCCCGATCGCCTCGCGCAGACTCCCGGCATCGGCAGAGTGGGCGACGAACCGGTGCTCGTGCGCGGCGTTGACTTTCGCCCGGTGCGCCTCGAAGACGGGGTGCAGGCCGAAGACCTCGAGCTCAGGCCTCTGGGGTATGCCGAGGCGGCCCTCGAGTCGTGGCAGGTCTTCTCTCGCCTCAAGCGCGAGGGCGTTGTACCCGCAAGTACCCGCTTTCAGGTGTCGCTACCGACCCCGCTTGGCGTGGTCGGCAGTTTTGTTCGCGAAGAGGATCGCCCCTCGTTCGAGCCCGTCTATGAGGCGGCGCTCGCCAACGAGCTGCAGCAGATCATCGAGGGGATACCGAACGACGAGCTTGCAATTCAGTGGGATGCTGCTCTCGAGTTCGCGCACCTCGAGGGGGCAGGCTACGGCACGCCATCGCAGCCGTGGTTTGACGATGTGTGGGCGGGAACGAGTGAGCGCCTTGCCCGTCAGATCGATCGTGTGCCTGAGCCTGTCGAGGTCGGCGTGCACCTCTGTTACGGCGATGTCGCTGAGAAGCACTTTGCCGAGCCGGGCGACACAGCCGTGCTCACGCGCTTCGCGAACCTGGTTGCTGAACAGGTGCAACGCCAGCTCAGCTGGGTGCATCTTCCGGTGCCGATCGAGCGTGACGATGCCGCATATTTCGCCGCGCTCGAAAACCTCGCGATTTCGCCTGACACCGAGCTCTACCTCGGGCTCGTGCACCGTGAGGACGGGGCCGAGGGTGCCGAGCGCAGGCTGGCCGCCGCTCAGCAGCACATTGCGCGGAGGTTCGGCGTAGCGACCGAGTGCGGCTTCGGCCGCGCCCCCGAGGGCACCGCTGTGCCGCTGTTCGAGGCGCACCGGGCGGTCGCGGCCGCCTGGTAGCTTCGTCGCGCACCTCGGTTAGGCTTGGTAATCATGGACGGCGGCGCACTCTCTCACCCACAATTGGAGAACGCGAAAAGCGATGACACCGGCGCGCGCCGCCGCCGGCTGCGCCCCCTGCTGATGGCCGCAGGCTGCCTGGTGCTGCTGGTGATCGGTGGTGTCGTGACGGTGCAGCTCTTGAACCAGCAGCGCACTGCAGCGGCCACTGCTCAGCAATACTTTGAGGCGCTCGCCGCGGGTAACGCCTCGACCGCGAAAGCGCTCACCGCCACGAGCGGCTCGGCAGCCGCAGATTCCCCGTTTCTCACCGATGAGGTGCTCGCCGCAGCGACTGAAAGGATCAGTGACGTCGAGGTGGTGCCAGCAGATGACCCGCTCGACGTCTTCGATCAGAGCGTGATCGTGTCATTCACCCTCGCCGACAAAACGTACAAAGAGCGTGTGACCCTCAGCCGCGGTGAAGCCAAGTGGGGTGTGCTGCGCACCTGGCAGATGCCCCATCCCTTCGCGACAAGCACGACTTTTTCTGTGAAAGGACCGGGAACGATCACGATCGCCGGCATTCCAGTGAACCCCGATTCCTCTGCTGGGAGTGCAGATCTGTTTCCGGCCGTGTACCCCCTCGAAGTGCTGGAATCGAAGTGGGTCGGGTTGCCAGACGACGAAGTGACGATCGGCGTCGATGGCACCCTGATTGACTTCACCCTTGAACCCACTGATGGGCTGACCGCAGAGGTGCAGCGACAGATGGACGAGTTTCTCGATGACTGCGTTACCGGGCTCGTGTTCCCTTCGGGCAACCGTGACTCGGGGTGCGAACTCACCGCACTCGGCTCATTCGAGGGGCGCCCACCCGGGCTATGGGAGATCATCAGCTATCCGGTCGCCTCGCCGATGCTCGGTGGTGCTGTGTACGCATACGAGGGCGGCGAAATGCGATTCACCCCTGGCAATGGCGGCGAGCCGGCCACCGCGCTCAGGGGCGTCGACATCGGTCGTTTCGTCGAGGTGACCGAAGACTCAGTGACGCTCTTGACCGAGCCTCCGATGCCAACTGAATGAGCCAATGCCGGCTGAGGGCCAGAGCGTCAGCTGGGTGGCGCCGGGCTGTCGCCTGCGTGTGGTCTATGCCAGCTCGAGCGACTCGATCACTTCAGCCACGTGGGATCGACCTGCCGCGTCTAGGCCCTGAATTGGCAGGGGTAAGCAGCGTTCGGGGGCGAGGCCGAGAAGCTCGGCGAGCGCCGCGATGACGCGGATGCTGCCACCGTATTCGGCGAACAACCGCCAGAGTGGGGCTAAGCGATCAGATTCGTTGATCGCCTGGTCGGTCTGCCCGGCAAGCGCCGCCCGAGTGATTGTCAGCGCGGGAACCGGAAGCGTGCCGCCGATCACCGAGTACCAAGCATCGCAGCCCGCGCTGAGCGCGTAGGCTGCTGTGGAGTCGCCCGAGATGCCGATTGTGACGTGCTCTGGCACAACGGCGCGAACCTCGGCGATGCGATCCCTTGCCCGGTTGAGGTCTGCTGGCACGCTGGGCATCTTGATCGACGCGAGCCCGGATAGCTCGGCGATGCGACCATAGAGCTCGGGAGAGAACGTAAAGTGCGTGGTGCCCGGGTTGTCGTAGAGAATGATCGGCAGCTCGGTGTGTTCGCAGACGGCGCGAAATAGCTCGAACACGTCGTTCTCTGTGAGCGGCTGATACGACACAGGAGCGAGCAGCAAGCCGGCGGCGCCGGCGGCTTCGGCCATGTCGACATTCTCGAGCACCTGCGAGGTCCGCAGCGCACCGACTCCCACGAAGACAGGTGTGTCGCCTGCGTGTTGCACGGCCAACCGAGCTACTCGGGCGCGTTCGGCGAGGCTCAGGTACGCGTAAGATCCGGTCGAACCGAGCGCCGTGATCGAGTCGACCCCAGTGCGGGCAAGGCGTTCAACGATGGAGGCAAAGGCGCGCTCGTCGACGGCGTCGTTTGCGAGCGGGGTGAGCGGAAACGCGCTAAGGCCGGTGAAGAGACTCATGGGTGCAGCCTAGCGTCCAGACCGAGCCACGAATCAGGTCGAGCGCGCGCACCGCTCTCCGAAACGCAACGCGTGGTGGCCGGATCTTCTGAAGGAAGGGCCACCACGCGGAAGACGATTTCAACTGCGGCCGTTAGCGACGAGATAGCCCCGCATAGAACTCCACGTCGTCAAACCCGGCCGGCAATTCGATCCCGTACTCCGTGCGCGCGGTCTCTGGGATGGTCACGAGCAGCATGCCAGCGTCGTATTGATTCTCGTTTCTCGGAGTATCGACGAACGGAAAGCCTGCCTTCATATCGGGGTCGTACTCCTCGATGAAACGGCGCAAGTTCTCGGCGTTGTCTCCGGTCAGCGTCGCGTGCGCATCTGCGGCGGCGAAGTTCGCGAAGAAGTCGTAGACCGTCCAACCCGCGCCGATCGCGGCGTGAATCGTTCCTCCGCTATAGAGACCTGGCTGACCGGGAAAGAACGTTTCGAGATGTAGTTTCGGGTGTCCACGACGGTACTCGACCGTGCCTTCTGGCAGGAAGTCGTAGTGGACCTGGTACCCGGTGGCAAAGATGATGGTGTCGATCTGCTCAGAGGATCCATCGGTGAAGTGCACGATCTGGCCGTCGATCTTCGCGATATCGGGGTGGCGCTTCAAGAGCCCGTGCGAGAGCGCGTGCAGGATCGTGTTGCTCACGATGGGGTGAGTTTCACCGATGGGGCCCTCAGGCTTCGGCAATCCGAATGCTGAAAGGTCGCCCACAGTTGAAAGAATAACGTCCATGAAGTCCTGCGGCTCCAAGCCTTCCATCCAGGGCCGCGGTTCGATCTGCGCACGCCCGTCAAGCAAGTCAGGCAGGGCAACTCCGAAGATCTGCTTGGGAAAGAAGTAGTACGGGCGCCTCGTGGAGAGGAACGCGGCGTCCGCGTGGAAGGCCGCGTCCGAAGCGATGTCGACGCCGCTGTTGCCGGCGCCGACGACGAGCACACGCTTGCCCCTGAGTTCGTCAGGGGAGCGGTAGTCCTTTGCGTGGATCGCGCGCCCGGAGAACGTATCGAGTCCTTCGATCTGCGGCATCTGCGGCAACCACTGGGTGCCGATTGCCGAGTAGATGCCACGATACTCCCGCGTCTCGCCATTCGAGAGGCTCACCCGCCAGAAGCGACCCTCGGCGGTGTCAACGGGATCGGCTGACTCTACCGACACACCGAATTCGCAGAGCTCGTCGAGCCCGTACTCGTGCGCGAATTCCTGAATATAGGCATAAAGGTCCGACCAGCGAGGGTACATGGGCAGGTCGCTCGACATGGGGAATCCGACGAACCCGCCAGCGACTCTAGACGAGATCATGCTGCACGATTCATACATCGGAGAGCCCGGGTTATCGATGTCCCAGAGTCCGCCGAGGCCGGTGTGGCGCTCGATGATGTCGACCTCGATGCCGTAGCGCCTGAAAGCGCGGGCCGCGATGAGGCCAGACGGGCCGGCTCCAATAATGAGGTAGCGAGTGGGAAGAGTCATTGAAATCTGCTTTCGTGAAATGCGTTCGAGTGAGGCCGGGTTTTTGTGCCGATCAGGTGAGCACGGCTCCGCCGTCAACGGCCAGAGTCTGCCCAGTGATGTTCTTCGCGCGGTCGCTGAGGAAGAAGGCCACGGCCTCTGCGATATCCTCAGGCTCCTGTGGGCGTCCCATGGGGATCGACTGATCGACGATGCCTGCGAACACCTCCTCCGCAGAGATCGCGGCGAGCGCCTCATCGTTTTGCTGCAGGTAGGCGACAGTGTTGCGCCACATATCGGTATAAATGAATCCCGGCATCACCGTGTTTGAGCGAATGCCTGTGCGGGCGCAGCCGCGGGCCACCGCATGACTGAACTCGATCACGGCTGCTTTCGAAGCGCCGTAGTGCGCGAGCATATCGTTGCCGGCTCGAGCGCCGATCGATGAGATGTTCACGATCGAGGCCGGTGGCTGGGCGGTGCGGATGAAGTGCTGCGACATAAGGAACGTGCCGCGGGTGTTGATGGCGAAGACCCGGTCCCACAGTTGCTGATCGATTTCGGTGAGTGGAGTGAACATGCCGATACCGGCGGCGTTCACGAGCCCCGAGATCGCGCCTTCTTGCGCGGCCACGCGGTAGACAGACGCCACCTGTTCCTCGTCAGAGACATCGCAGCCAGCGGTCAGCACACGAGCACAGCTGTCGCGTTCAATGTGCTCCGCGATCTCGCCGAGGCGGTCCTCCCGCACATCGGTGAGCAGTACGGTCTCAAAATCTTCCGCGATTCTGCGCCCGATGGCCGGGCCGAGACCGCCAGACGCCCCGGTCACGATTGCTAGCCTGCTCGTCATTCGTTCCTCCTTGAACTGAAATATGTCGATACGCCAGTAAGTCTGAACGGAGGTGCTTGCCCGTGTACATGTCGGAAAGCGTGTGCTGGAGCACGCATTCCTTAACGGCGATAAGCTGGGGCGGTGATGCTGACGTCCTAGGCTTGTCGTTGTCGCCTCCTGATCGACGGTGTATGGAGCGACGGCGACTCTGCGAAGGGGGAGGGCGTGGCATACGACGATGCAGTTCGGCTGGACCTCGGCATCAGGGCGCTGCATGCGTTTGTTACCGTGATCGATGAGGGGCACTTCGGTCGTGCCGCCATGCGACTGTTCGTGACGGCGCCGGCACTGAGCCAGCAGATCCGCCGCCTGGAGCAGCAGCTCGGTATGCGGCTGATCGATCGCGAGGCACATCCGGTGAAACCGACCGCTGCGGGCGAGACACTGCTACCGCACGCGCATAGGATGTTGCGCGAGGCTCAGGAGACCGCGGTCGATCTAGCCCGCTTCACTCGCCGTCAGGATCGCGTGCTGCGCCTCGGCTTCATCAATGGTGGGCCAAGTAGCCTCACAACGAGTCTGCTTTCGAAGCTGGAGTCACCGCTTGAGCTCGTGCAACTGCAGTGGCATGAGCAGCTAAGCCAGGTGGCCTCCGGAGCGGTGGATGCGGCGTTCGTTCGCCCGCCATTGCCTTTGCTCGATGGTTTGACCCTTGAACGAGTGGCCGTCGAGCCTCGCGTGGTCATGGTGCATCGGGGACATCGGTTCGCGGATCGGGAGTATGTTTCGATCGACGAACTCGACGATGAGATGCACGTCTCCACCGATCGGGCGGCTCCGGAGTGGATCTCGTACTGGGCAGTCGACCCCAGACCCAGCAGGAGGCCGGTGAAGTGGGGCCCCCTCGTGCGCACAATGGACGAGCAGCTGCAGACCGTCGCTGCGGGGCTTGCTATTGCCATCACGGCTGCTTCGATTGCCGATTACCATTCAAACCCAGAAGTTGCCTACGTGCCGGTTGAAGGCATCGATCCATGCACCGTCGAGCTTTGCACGCGCACTGGCGACGACCACCCCGGTGTTCTGGAACTGCGCCGTATCGTCGCCCGATTGCAGCAGGCTTCATTCGACTCAGCGACCCCAGATCTCGCGTAGCGCCGGTTCGAGTTCGGGGTAAGCGAACTCGAACCCGGCCGCCTGCAGTTTCTCGGGCAGCACCCAGCGGCTCTTGAGCACGAGCTCCGTCTCGGTGCGAATGCCGATCGCGCCGATTTCTAGCATCCAGCGCGGCATCGGTGGCCCGAACGGAGTGCCGAGCACGCGGCGAACGCTTGCCATGAAACTGCGGTTGTCGGAGGGGTTCGGTGCGCTCGCGTTGACGGGCCCCTCGAGTTCGGGGTGGGTCTCGACGAAGTCGAGGATCCTCGCAATATCTTTGATGTGCACCCAGCTGAAGCGCTGTGCGCCCCTCTTCGCCCCCGGGTAGTGCGCGGTTCCGGCGGCGATGCGTGCCTTCGTGACGGGCCAGCGGCCGTCGTGCTGCGCGCCGCCGAGGCCGAGCCGTGCAAGCGTCTTGATCGGCCCGAGCACCCCGCCATCGCCAAGCACGATTGCGCTGCGCAGCGCGACTCGGCGAGTGCTCGGCAGCTCGGCTGCGAAGAGTGCGCGTTCCCACGCTCGCGCGACCTCAACCGAGAAGCCGGTGCCGATCTCGCCGGAACCCTCGGTCATTGCGCGATCCTCGGCGTGCCGGTAGATGGTCGCGGTCGACGAGTTCACCCAGAGCGGTGGTGGCGTGGTGGCTGCAGCGATCGCATCAGAGAGCTGCGCGGTCGTGTCGAGTCGCGAGCGAAAGATCTCGGCGCGGTTGGCCTCGTTGTAGCGGCAGTTCACGCTCTTGCCCGCGAGGCCCACCACGAGCGCTGCGCCGTCGATCGCGGCTGCGATCCCTTTCGCATCATCCCAGCGAAGGTCTGAACCGCTGCGGCCGATCGTGACGACTTCTCGACCCTGCGCTCGATATCGCTCGGCCAGGTGGCTACCCATGAAACCGCCTGCGCCGCCGAGCACCACTCGCCCCCGTGGCTGAGGGCTGATCTCGCTGCTCATCTCACTGCTCCCTTACGATGCCGTAGCTGAAATGCCCGCGATACCCATACACGCGGCCAATGATTGGCGCGTCGATGGTGAGCTCGACGCGCTGCAACCCACTCACCGGGTCATACCGCTCAGAGAGTCGCACAACCGGCGCGACGAGTCGCGGCATTCGAAACCTGAATCGGCCGACTGCGATGCCGACCTCGCGGCTCGTGAGCACCAGGCCGCCGTCGTGCACCGAGACATCGAAGGCGGCGGCAACCGTGCGGGGCGTGCCGATCCGGTCAACGATGCCGCGGCTCGTGAGAGCCACAGAGTCGGTCATCTGCCAGCTGCCGGTTGGCAACTCGATGGTGCGCACGGCGGTCGCACGCCCTGCTTCGGTACGGTTCACAATGCGAAAGCGCACCGAGCGTGCATAGCCCGCGGCCAGTACTCCACGACGTTCGAACGGTTCGAATAGCCGCCAGAGCCAGCGACGCGGCGTGCCGAACTCGGCGAACACTCCTTCGCCGAGACCGATGCAACCCTCAGGGATCGCCGAGAAATACCTGCGCAGCGACGGGTGAAGCTCGTGCAGCCGCTCGCCGAGCGCTGCCTCGTACGGTGAACGCGGGGGCATGCTCCAAGCCTATGTCGGATGCCGACGATAGACTTCACCACGATGAGAGCACTTCTGACTGCGGTGATTGCCGCGATCGAAGCGGCCGCCGTAGCACTCGCGGTGTTCGCTGTGATCGGCATACCCGCAGTGCTCATCTGGTGGCTCAGCTTCGGCCTCGGTGCCGAGCCAGAAGCGCTCGCTTCGGCCATCGCCGCACTGTGGCAGATGGTACACCTCGTGCCCATGCAACTGACCGTATCGCCGCAGACCGCGCTCGGAATGGGGCTGCCTGCGGCTGAGCTCTCGATGGTGATTTCGCTTGCTCCGCTCGCCCTCACACTTTGCACTTTGCTACTGGCATATCGTGCCGGTGCGCGTTTCGCGGGCCGCGGGGGCTCGGGTGCTTGGGCTCTGCTCGGCGGCCTCATCGGCTTCGGGGTTGCGGCGGGCGTGACCGGTGTGCTCGCAGCGGGCAACTCGGTCTGGCCGCAGTGGGCCAGAATCGCGGTGCCCGCGGCGATGTATGCGCTCGCGATGCTGCTCGGCTTCGTGCTTCATGCCGCGCGTGACGAGCACGAGTGGTGGCAGGCTCTCGTTCGTTCAGCGCAGCAGGCGGTCGCGAAGGCCGCACCCGCAGGTGCCGCGGCGCTGCCAGATCGCGCCGCCGAGGTGTTTCGTCTGGCGCTCGCCGCGCTCGCGGCACTGCTCGCGCTTGGCAGCATCGGGTTCACGGTGGCCATCGTGATCGGCTACGTCGACATCATTGCGCTCAGCCAGAGCCTGCAGCTCGATGTGTTCGGTGTGCTGATGCTCTTTCTCGTGCAACTGATGTTTCTGCCCACCGCCTGGATCTGGTCGGTGTCGTGGTTCGCGGGTTCTGGCTTCGCCGTGGGCACCGCCACATCGGTGACCCCGTTCGAGACACTGCTCGGCCCGCTACCGGCGCTGCCGATCTTCGGCGCGATTCCGCCGAGCTGGGGCTGGGCCGGGGGTCTCGCCCCGGTAATCATCGTGGCCATGGGAACAGCGCTCGGTGGGCTCGCTGGAGGCCGCCCCCTGATGCGCCGAGCCTCGCCCCTCGTGTCAGCGATCGTTCCGGTGTGCGCCGCGGTAATCGCCGGCCTCGTCACCGCGCTCGCCTGCGTGCTCGCGAGCGGTGCGATGGGTCCGGATCGGCTCGCGACGAACGGTCCCGGTTGGTGGCAGACGGGCGGTCTCGTCGCAGTCGAGCTTGCCTTCGGCATGAGTCTTGGCGTGTTTGCGCGCCGCTTCGATGTCGCACGCCTGCGCGCCATGATGCCCGCGAGCCTGCGTGGTGATGAAGAGTACCTGCGCTATGACGCCGGGTATCTGCCCGATACTGATTCAGCGGGACTGCCCGTGTCCGCTGCGTCACGCAGCGCCGACAGTGGCCGGTTTTCTTTCGAAGAGGATCAGGCAGCCACCATGCCGGTCGAGCCCCTGCGAGACGAGAGGCACGCTGACGAGCAGCCCACGATTGAGCTCGAACCGCTGCCGGAGCCGCTGCGTGAGTCTGCACCTCTGCCTGAAGCTCGGTCAGAGATTGCGCCCGAACCGGATCGGGAGCCCGAGCTCTCGACTGAGCCTGAACCTGATCCGGAGCCCGAACGGCGGCCAGAACCCGAACCCGAACCGGAGCCCGAGCCCGCTGAGGCGGTCGACCCTCTGTTGCAGGCGTTCTCATGGGACGCGACCATTCCCGAGGCGCCCGCACGCGAGCCCGGCGGGCGCGATTGGCGCTCTCGCATGCGCTCGAAGCTGGGCCGCGGGGAATAGCACTGACACGGCGCCAGCGAAGGTGCTAGGGTTGGCGGTGCAATCCACGGGGGCCCGCACGCGGCGGGCTGAGATGAAGCGCGCGAGCTTCGACCGTTCAACCTGATCTGGGTAATTCCAGCGGAGGAAGGAACTCTATGACTACGCCCGCACGCAAGTTCATGACGGGAGTCGCGTGTGCCGCGGCCGCCGTAATCGCGCTGACCGGATGCGCTGCAAACGGCGACGCTGGCTCAGCGAACGCCTCGAAGGGCGGCGACACGGTCACGCTCATCGTGCATGACTCGTTTCCGAATGAAGACTTCGCAAAGGCCGCGAGCGAGGCAACCGGCTACGACGTGAAGGTCGTATCGGCGGGCGACGGCGGCGAGCTGACGAGCCAACTGGTGCTCACGCAGAGCGCGCCCGTCGCAGACGCCTTTTTCGGCGTCGACAACGTCTACCTCTCGCGTCTCATCGACGGCGGGGTCATCGCGGGCGAGGACGCCGCGAAACCCGTGACGCAGAGCGCCACGTGCATCAATATCGACCCTGCGTGGTTCATAGAGCACGGCTTGGCCGAGCCCACGGGCTACGAAGACCTCACCAAAGAGCAATACAAGGGGCTCTCGGTGATCCTTGACCCCTCGACCTCGACTACCGGTGCGTCATTCTTGATCGGCACGATCGCGAAGTTCGGTGAAGAGGGCTTCGCAGACTACTGGAAGAAGCTCGCCGCGAACGACACCCGCGTCGAGCAGGGCTGGACCGAGGCCTACAACGGCCAGTTCACCCAGGGCGGAGGCGACGGCACCTACCCGATCGTGCTGTCGTACAGCTCGTCGCCTGCGTGGACCGTGACCGAAGACGGCACCGCCACGACCACAAAGGCGCTGCTCGACACCTGCTCGACGCAGATCGAGTACGCGGGCGTGCTCGAGGGAACGGCGAACCCCGAGGGTGCGCAGGCGGTCGTCGACTACATGCTCTCGCGCGAGTTTCAAGACACCATCGCCGACACGATGTACGTGTATCCCGTTGACGCCGAGGCAAACGTTCCCGCCGACTGGGAGCAGTTCGCTCCCATGCCCGGCGCGCCGAACGACCTGGCCCCTGCCGAGATCGGCAAGGGCCGCGATGCCTGGCTCAAGGAGTGGAGCGAAGCGACCGGCTGGTGAGCGAACACCGCTGGCCAGGCCGCATCGGCTGGGGGGTAGCGACAGCGCTGCCCCTCGGCTTTCTGCTGCTGTTCTTTCTGTGGCCGGTGGTGTCGTTGCTTTCGGTCGGGTTTGGCTTCAGCTCTCTAGGTGGCAGTTCAGCGGCGGGCGATGCGGGGCGAGGATCGCCGGGCCTCGAAACATTCGCCACGGTCTTCGCAGACGCCCGCACCTGGCGTGTCATTGCGCAGACGCTCGCCCAGGCGGTCTGCGGCACTGTGCTGTCGCTCGCGCTCGGTCTGCCTGCCGCGTTCGTGCTCTATCGCCTGCGTTTTCGGGGACGGAGTTTTCTGCGAGGCCTCGCGACCGTCCCGTTCGTGCTGCCGACCGTGGTGGTCGGAGTCGCGTTCACCGCGCTGCTCGGCCCGGGCGCCCCGCTCGCCTGGCTCGGCCTCGACCAGAGCTTTCTCATCATTGTGCTCGCGCTCGCCTTCTTCAACGTGACCGTGGTCGCGCGCACCGTGGGCGGGTTCTGGGCGCAGCTCGACGGTCGTGCCGAGCAGGCCGCCCGCATGCTGGGCGCATCGCCGGCACGCGCATTCGCGACGGTCACGCTGCCGAGGCTCACCCCCGCACTCGCATCCTCGGCCGCGCTCGTGTTTCTCTTCTGCGCCACCTCATTCGGCGTCGTGCTAGTGCTTGGTGGTCGCCGCTTCTCGAACATCGAGACCGAGATCTACCGGCTCACGGTACAGTATCTCGACCTCAGCTCGGCCGCTGTGCTGTCGATCGTGCAGTTCGCGATCGTCGCGGCCGTTCTCGCGGTATCTGGACGCCTGCGTCGTCGCCTTGAGCAGGCGAACGAGATGCGCTTTGACGCGGGCCAGGCCATGCGAGTGTCGCGTGCGCACCTGCCGGCGATCCTCGTCTTTGCCGCAACTGCACTGCTGTTGCACGCGTTGCCCATCGTCGCGCTCGTTACCCGCTCACTGCGCGACGGCGACGGCCATTTCACGCTGGCGAACTACGCGAACCTCTTCGCGCCCCCTGCCACGGCTCGCCTCAATGGCAGCGTGATCGACGCGACAGTGCTCTCGCTCGGCATCGCGCTGATCGCCACCGCGATCGCGATGCTGCTCGGCGTGCTCGTCGCCCTTGTTGCCTCTCGCAGGCCGCGGGGCCGCGCGCTCAGAAGCGGCATCGACGCGTTCGACGCGTTCGTCATGCTGCCGCTCGGGGTGTCTGCGGTCACCGTCGGCTTCGGGCTGTTGCTCACGATGCACCGCCCGCTCGGCATCGGCGTCGACCTGCGCACCTCGGGCGTGCTGCTGCCGGTCGCGCAGGCGCTCGTCGCACTGCCGCTGGTCGTGCGCACCCTGTTGCCGGTGCTGCGGGGCCTCGACCCGCGACAACGCGATGCGGCGGCGATGCTCGGCGCCTCGCCACTGCGAGTGCTCGCCACGATCGATATGCGGGTGCTCGCGCGCCCCCTCGGCCTCGCGCTCGGTTTCGCGTTTGCGACCTCGCTCGGCGAGTTCGGGGCGAGCGCGTTCTTGGTGCGCCCCGAATCGCAGACGCTGCCGGTGATGGTGGCCCAGTTGATCTCGCGGCAGGGCGCAGAAAACTATGGAATGGCGCTTGCTGCGGCGGTGCTGCTCGGGGCGCTCACCGCTTCGGTGATGCTGCTCGCCGAGCGGTGGCGCGGCGAGGTAGCGTCGGAGATATGAGCGCGACTAGGAAAGAGGATCGCATGGGCATGAGGCAATCGGGCGACGCCAGGGGCGTGGGGCTCGCTGCGCGAGACCTGACCGTGGCATACCCGGGTGCGCCGGTTGCCGCAGTTCGTGGCGTTTCGTTCAATGTCGCCGAACGAGAAGTGGTCGCCCTCACCGGGCCGAGCGGTTGCGGCAAATCGACCCTGCTGCGTGCGATCTCGGGGCTCGAGCCGCTCGTGGCAGGCAGCATCAGTTGGGACGGCCACAGCCTCGAACACGTGCCCCCGCACCTTCGGGGCTTTGGCCTGATGTTTCAAGATGGGCAGCTGTTCGCCCACATGAACGTCGAGAAGAACGTGGCCTACGGGCTGAGCCCGAAGCGCTGGTCCAAGGCCGACCGTCACAGTCGGGTGGTTGAACTGCTCGAGCTGGTCGGCCTGCCCGATTATGGGGGGCGAGCCGTGACCGAACTCTCGGGCGGCGAGCGGCAGCGCATCGCGCTCGCGCGATCCCTTGCCCCGCGACCTCTGCTGCTGCTGCTTGACGAACCGCTCTCGGCTCTTGACCGGCAGTTGCGTGAGCGCCTCGCAGGTGAGCTCGCCACGCTGTTGCGTGCGACTGGCACGACCGCGATCCTCGTCACGCACGACCAGCACGAAGCCGAAACCGTTGCTGACCGTGTGCTGAAGATGGAGCGGGGCGAGCTGCTGCCATGACCCGTGTCGTGCTCATCGACGGCCGCTCAGGCTCTGGTAAGACCACGCTCGCCGAGCAGATAGCTGCGGAGCTCACCGTCGACGACTCCGCAGCGCAGACCCTGCATCTCGACCTGCTCTACCCTGGCTGGGACGGTCTCGCGCTGGGCTCCCTCGCGGTCGCTACCGCGCTGCGCGAGGGCGGGTATCACCCGTACGACTGGCACGAGGGTCGGTTTGCAGAGAGCTGGATCGCCCTCGACCCCGAGCGGCCCCTCGTTATCGAGGGCTGCGGGGCGCTGACCGAGGCAAACCTTGCGGCCGCGCGCTCGTGGGCGCCGAAGCTGGGCGCCGCCGAGGTGCGCGCGATCTGGCTCGAGTGCGACGAGACGCTTCGGAGGGAGCGCGCCCTTGCGCGCGACGGCGAGATGTTTGCGCCGCACTGGGACGAGTGGGCTGCGCAAGAGGCCGTACACTATGCGCGGCACGAGCCGTGGCTGCTCGTTCGAGACGCGTAAATGTTCACGATGCGCAGCTGAGCGACAATCTGCGCGGGATTTCACGCTGCCCGTCTCACCGAGCCCTCTGGCGCAGTTGTATGAGCATATGAGTATCTTTGCGAAGATGTCCCGCGCCGCAGCGGGTCTTGCGACAGCCGCTATTGTGCTGTCTGCGATCGGAATCGGTTCGCCGAACGCAGCGCACGCCGAGCCTGAACCGCCGGCACTGCCGGGGGCAACCACGACCGAGATCTCGCTCGCGAACTCGCCGTCGGTCTACGGAGATGTTGCGGTGTTCAAGGTGACCGTCACACTCTCGGCACCAGTGCTCGAGCCGGTTGTGCCTGGGCGGATCGAGGTCGACGGCCAACCTGTCGGTTCGGCGGTGCTGCTGCTCAACGTCGGAGCGGGCAAGTACACCACGATACTCCCCGCGACAGCGGTGCTCGCCGCAGGCACTCACAGCGTTGTGGCCTTCTTCGATGGAACCCCGGGGGTCGGCGGCGGGTCGCCTGATGCGCTGCCTTCGCAGAGCGACCCGCTCGAGGTGACGATCGCGCAGCGATCTACCAGCACGGCCATCACCTCTGCGCCGAGCACGTTCGTCGGGCTTGCCCCGATTGACGTGCGGGCCTCCGTACTCGCGAGCGGCGGAGCGCTCGTCGCTGCGCCGAGTGGAAACGCTGTGCTGCTCGCAGACGGTGCACCGCTCATCTACGAAGATCTCGACGCCCTCGGCGACGTGTGGTTCGAAGACGTGCTTGTGCCCTGGGGCACCGAAGAGCTCACGGTCGCATACCTCGGCGACACCGCGGGAAACTTTGCCATCTCTACCTCGGTGCCCGTCGTGGTCACCATGACGCCGATCGCAACCGAGTCGACGCTCACGCTCTCGTCATCCGAGATCCGTGCCGACCAGTCGTTGACGCTCACGCTGCGCGTGGAGCACAGCGAGGCCTCGTCGAGCATCGACCCGAGCGGGGGAGTGGAGATCCTCATTGATGGCAACAGCTACTACTCGGAATACCCCAGTGACAACCTGGGCCCAGCGTCAGATCGTGCTGCGCAGTTCGAGGTGCAGCTGAGCGGCCTATTGCCCGGCCCCCACGATATCGTCGCGCGCTATATTCCAGCAGACGGATTTACCGGCTCGGAGAGCGCTGTAGCAGAGGTAGTGGTGACCGCGGTCGAGACGGTGCTCACAGCGAGCGCGAATCAGGTGAGCGGCACGCCGGCTCGACCGGCCGGAGTCGACGTCGCGGCAACCGCCGTTGTGCCGGAGGACGGGCCGACGCTGTACTCCATGCCGGTGGCTTCGGGATACCCGGTCGACGGCTACGTGCAGGCCTTCGTCGGCTCGAGGCCCCTTGGTGATCCTGTCGTGCTCGCGAACGGTGCGGGGCACGTGAAGTTTTCTGGCCTCGCAGCGGGGCAGCACGACGTAGAGCTGCGGTTCACCCCGACAGAAGCTGGCATGCTGTCGAGCTCAGCACGCGTGCTGGTGACGATCAACGCCGATGTGAACCCGAATGGTTCGGGCGGCACCGGCGGCTCGCTCAGCGACACGGGCGGTGTCGGGCCGATGCCGTATCTCGCTGGGGCGCTCGCGCTCGCGCTGGCCGGCGCAGGGGCGCTGCTGCTCTCCCGTCGACACCGCGCCTTGTGAGGTGCTGCGCGGCCCCGCGGGGTCTATGACCGGGTAGACTGTATGGGTGCTGAAGGTCGTGGTCTTGATCTCAGGCGGTGGGAGCAACCTCAAAGCGTTGCTCGACGCCGCCGCTGAACCCACCTACCCTGCGAAGGTCGTCGCCGTTGGCAGCGACACCGACGCTGCGGGGCTCGAGCATGCCCGTGCAGCGGGTATTGACACCTTCGTAGTGCGACCGCGCGACTTCGAGAACCGCGACGCGTGGGGCGAGGCGTTTGCCGCCGAGATCCGCACATTTGCGCCCGATCTCGTCGTGAGCGCAGGTCTCATGCGGGTGCTGCCTGGCGGCTTCGTGAGCGAGTTCTCGCCGCGCCTCATCAACACGCACCCGGCACTGCTGCCGCTCTTTCCGGGCGCTCACGCCGTGCGCGACGCGCTCGCCGCAGGCGCCACCGAGACGGGTGTGACCGTGCACATCATCGACGAGGGCGTCGACACAGGCCCGGTCTTGCGTCAACGCGCAGTGTCGATCCTCGCCGAAGAAAGCGAAGACGAACTGCACGAACGAATCAAGCAGATCGAACGACCCCTTCTCGTAGACACCGTGCGCGACATTGCGACCGGCGCGCTACCCCTGACCCCCGCGTAATAAGCGCAACAAGCAATAGGAGCCCTCGCATGGCAGTTCAGAGCCAAGACCCCAGCCTCTACGAACACCGCGATCAGATCGAGGTGCGCCGCGCGCTCATCTCGGTGAGCGACAAGAGCGGTCTGCTCGAGCTCGCCGAAGCCCTCGCTGGCGCCGGCGTCGAGATCGTGTCGACCGGATCGACCGCGCAGACCATTCGCGACGCCGGGCACAGCGTGACCGACGTCGCAGACGTCACTGGTTTTGCAGAGGCGCTCGACGGCCGCGTGAAGACCCTGCACCCCGCAGTGCACTCGGGGCTGCTCGCAGATCTGCGTCTCGCAGGCCACCGCGAGCAACTCGCGGCTCTCGGCTTCGCTCCCTTCGAACTCGTCGTCGTGAACCTCTATCCCTTCGAGCAGACTGTTGCGGCGGGCAAGCCCGCGGCCGACGTGATCGAGAATGTTGACATCGGTGGCCCCGCCATGGTGCGCGCAACCGCGAAGAATCACGCGAACGCGGCAATCGTCGTGTCGCCCGCGCGCTACGACGAGGTGATTGCCGCGGTGCAGGCCGGCGGCACCACGCTCGAGCTGCGTCGCTCGCTCGCTACCGAGGCGTTCGTGCACACCGCACAGTACGACGCTGCGGTCGCGAACTGGTTCCTCGATCAAGAAGACGCCGCCTGGGGCGCCCTGCCCGTTGACGAAGATGTCGAGGCCGACGAGTCGGTCGACGCCATCTTCTCGCAGAGCGAGGCCTACGTGGGCTACGAGGTGTTCGGCCTGCGCGAGTCGGTGCTGCGCTATGGCGAGAACAGCCACCAGCGCGCCGCGCTGTTCAGCGAGAACGAGGGCGCCGGCATCGCCCAGGCAACCCAGCTGCACGGCAAAGAGATGTCGTACAACAACTACGTTGACGCAGACGCGGCAGTGCGTGCGGCCTTCGATCACGAGCGCCCCGCGGTCGCGATCATCAAGCACGCGAACCCGTGCGGTATCGCGGTCGCTCCTGAGGGCGCGGCAGATCCCATCGCGGCAGCGCACGAGCTTGCGCACGCCTGCGACCCTGTCTCGGCGTTCGGTGGCGTGATCGCTGCGAACCGCATCGTGACGGCGGGAATGGCTGCCACCGTCGCCGAGATCTTCACCGAGGTGATCGTTGCGCCCGGCTTCGAGCCCGAGGCCGTCGAGATTCTCACGAAGAAGAAGAACGTGCGCCTGCTGGTGCTGCCGGCCGACTTCACGCAGAACCCGGTCGAGCTGCGCCAGGTCTCGGGTGGCTTCTTGCTGCAGGACGCCGACCGCTCGTTCGCACCCGCATCGTCGTGGACCCTCGCAGCCGGTGCCGCGGCAGACGAAGCGACGCTTGCCGAGCTCGAGTTCGCGTGGCGTTCGTGCCGCGCAGTGAAGTCGAACGGCATTCTGCTGACCTCGGGTGGTGCCTCGGTCGGCGTTGGCATGGGGCAGGTCAACCGTGTCGACTCATGTCGCCTCGCAGTCACCAGGGCGGGGGATCGCGCCAACGGTGCGGTCGCGGCCTCAGACGCGTTCTTCCCATTTGCAGACGGCCTGCAGGTGCTGCTCGACGCGGGCGTGCGCGCGGTCGTTCAGCCCGGTGGGTCTGTGCGCGATGAAGAGGTCATCGCGGCCGCCGAAGCTGCTGGCGTGACGATGTACTTCACCGGCGAACGCCACTTCTTCCACTAATTTCTTATATCCATTTCGCGGGCGCAAGCCCTCGGCATCGTAGACAGGTCGAACCCATGGAAACTCTGAAGAACGTACTGCTCGTACTGCACATCGCAGGCTTCGCCGGCATCATCGGCGGCGTCATGATGCAGATGCCCAAGGTGAAAGAGGGCACAGCAAAGATCAATGGCGCCATTCTGCACAGCTCGCTGCTGCAGCTCGTCACCGGGCTCGCTCTCGTTGGCATGGCCTACGGCATGGGCAACGGCGACTTCGTGAACAACGCGAAGATCGGCGTCAAGACCGTCGTGGTCATCGCTATCGTCGTCATCGCGCTTGTCTTCAAGAAGAAGCAGAACGTGAGCGCCGGCGTGTTCGGTGCGATCGGCGGCCTCGCGCTGCTCAACATGGTGATCGCCGTCATGTGGCACTAATACTCAGTGCAACGCGAAGGCTCCCCGTCCGCTCGGATCGGGGAGCCTTTCGCGTTTGCCGAGCCCGGGGAGTGCGCCTCGGTCTAGCTCGGGCGCGCGTGATGCGCACTCGGCGATCGGTGCTCGACGCGCGGCTCGTCGGCCTAGAACACCGCGACGAAGCGCGTGAGCGCGTCTACGAGCGTTCCAGCCAGCCCCGTCTCTTGCCGCATCTCGCTGCGCGCAGCGAGCGCGACGTCGGGGTGGTCGGTGATGACGCCGTCCGCGTCTCGTCGAAGCAGGTCGCGCATGCTCGCGTCGTCGTTCACCGTCCAGCTGAAGAACCCGAGCCCCGCGCGATATGCCGCGTTCTGAATTTCCTGAGTGGCAGACCACTCTTCGACCACGACGAAGTCGGCGTCGGTTTCGGGAACATCGATGCCCGCGAACGCAAGAATGTAGCCCACCGTCGCATCTGGGCGCAGCTGCTTCAGCTCGGTGGCGACCGGATTATCGAGGGTGTGAAAGATATTGTTGTCCATCGCGTCGAGCGAATCGAGCTCGGCCACCAGCAGCGGTACGCGGTCGGGAGTGTCGAGACCCCCTGACTTCACCTCGATCAGCAGCGGCATCTCGAGCTGCTGTGCGCGCCGCACGTAATCTTCGAGCGAAGGAATTTTGGCCTCATGCCCAAACTGATCGCGCACCGTGATCTGTGTCAGCTCGTCGAGGGTCAGATCTTTGACTTTCGCGCTCATGCCTGCGAGTCGATCGAGCGCCCCATCGTGCATCACCACGAATCGCTTGTCGGCGGTCTGCATCACGTCGATCTCCACGAGGTCGGGATCGGCAGCGACCGCCGCCTCGAGACCTGAAATCGTGTTCTCCACGCCACCGTCGCTGAAGCCGCGATGGCCGAGCACGAGCGTGTTCGGGTGCTGTGACAACTGCTGCATCGTGCCGAGGTGAACGAATCCGAATGCGATCGCGACCACGGCGGCCGCCGCGATCAGGGTGCCGAGTTGCTTTCGAGGGCGGGCGGTTTGGGGCCCGAGCTTACGGGTGTTTCGAAGAGGATCAGCCGCCTCAACTGGCTCGAGGCGCACAGCCGCGAGCTGATCCTCGCGCTCTGAAACAAGCGTGAGCAGCACGGCACCGAGCAACGAAAGCACGAACGCGGTGAGCGCGAGGCCGAGCACTTGGGCAATACCCAGACTGAACGCGGCCACCGCGGGCGAGGCTGCCGGGGCGGCGATATCGGTGATCGCCGTGGGTGCGATGGCGAGCGCGGTGAGCGCGACAGTCGCCACGCCCGCGAGCATCAGCACGATGACGACTGCCAGCACGACGCGCACCGCAGCCCAGCCGCGAGTGAGTCGCCAGCTGAGCCGCATCGATCTTCCGCCCGTTGCAGTGGTGAGGGCGAACACTGGCAGGCTCAGGGAAAAGCGCAGATTCAGCAGCGCTACGAGCAGCATGAAGCCTGTCCAGATCGCGCTGGTCATAGGGCTCTTCAGCAGCTCGCCCGAGATGAACGAGGGCACAGCGATGCCCTGAGAAAGAACCGATGCGAAACCGAAACCACTGAGGGGCACGATGAAGAAGAGGTAGCAGAAGAGTGAGAACGACGAAGGGCGAAGCAGCTTCCTCGCGGTGGCGCGCGTATCCTCCCAGATCGCGGTCGCGCTCAGCGATTCCCGGCGCTGTGCGTGGCGCAGCATTGTGACGAGCACGATGAACTGCAGAGAGGCGATCCAGAACGCCAGCAACATGATGACGACGATCAGCGTGAGCGAGATGCCAATGCCGCCGGTGAAGTGCAGCGCGCTGAAGTCGAGCCCGACCATGCCGTTCGCACGCAAAGCCTCGCGAAAGAGCCAGGCGATGAGCGGGCTCACCACGACCAGCATGAGCAACTGAAACCCAAGCATGGTCGAGGTCAGCGGCAGCCAGGCGTGCCGCACGGTTTGCCAGGCCCGACTGAGCAGGGCGAACGGCGAAATACGGTGCATCCATTGATCATATTGCCGGGGCGGTGCGGCCTGCTCGAAACGTGAACCGTGCCCCGGAGATGCGTGAGTTACGTGCGAGATATGCGCAACGTACGGCAGAATCTGCGAAATTCTCGTACGCAGTGCATATCTCGCACGCTGTGCTGGTGGCTGGTGGCTGGTGGCTGGTGGCTGGTGGCTGGTGGTTGATGGCTGATGGCTGATGGCTGCTCAGAACAAGTAGCCGGGGCCATCCCCGCCGCGGAATATCTTGCCGCACTGGCCGGTTGCAACCGAGCAAGAGTATGTTGGCAAGTGACGTTGGCCTCGGCCCTGAGGCCCGCCCAGCAGCAGAGGAGCGCAATGAGCAATCTCGAAACGGGCCAAGACATCGCGGTGCTCGGGCCGGGCGAACCATGCACCTCCGTCGAGGTGCTCACGCCGCGCGAGGTGCCCCTCGGGGGCCTGAGGGCCATGACGGTCTACCGCACCCTGCCGCAGCGGGGCCGCTCGCTTGTCGGCGCGTGGTGCTTTCTCGATCACTACGGGCCCGACGACGTATCGATCACGGGCGGCATGAACGTATCGCGCCACCCGCACACGGGGCTCGCCACGGTGTCATGGCTGTTCACCGGGGGCATCAACCACCTCGACTCGGCTGGGGTAGCGGCCCCGGTGCTGCCGGGCGAACTGAATCTCATGCTCGCAGGCCGCGGCATCACGCACCAAGAGCTCAGCGCGCCCGGCACAAAACTGCTGCACGGCGTGCAGCTCTGGTACGCGCTGCCGGAGGGCGCGCGTTTCGGCGACAACGGCTTCGCACACTACGCGCCCGAGCCCGTGCATGTCGAGGGTATGACCGCGAGCGTGTTCATCGGTGAGCTCTTGAGCTCAGTGTCGCCCGTCGATACGCGCACCACACCGCTGCTCGGCGCCGAACTGCTGCTCGAGCCCGGGGCGAGGGTCTCATTCGCGGTGCGCCCCGATTTCGAGCACGCCGTGCTCGCCGAGTCAGACGAACTCGTGGTGAACGGCACCGCGCTCGCACACCGCTCGCTCGCCTACGTGCCGACCGGTGCAGACACACTGACGCTTGAAGCCGGCGATCATGGCGCCCGCGTGATCCTGCTCGGCGGCGTGCCTTTCGGCGAAGAGATCGTCATGTGGTGGAACTTCGTCGGCCGCGATCACGATGAGATTGTCGAGTTTCGCCGTAGGTATCAGGCCGAGCTCGGTTTTGAGGCAGAGGATCCGCGAGATGCCGGCAAACCGCCCCTGTTCGGCGAGTTTCCCGAGGGGCAGCCGGCCCCGATCCCGGCCCCGGTGCTGCCGCTCACCAGGCTGCGCTCGCGCCGCTAGACCACGACCACGACCCAGCGAGAGGAGGGCATCATGCCCGAAGAAAGATTCACCGTAGAGAACCGCAGCGCCGAGTCGCGCTACGTGCTGCTCGACAGTGAAGCCGAGCATGGCAGCGCCGAGATCGGTGAGGAGTCATACCTCGACTACTCCGCCGACGGTGTCGATCAGCGCATCATGTACCACACCGGTGTCTCAGAGCATTACGGCGGGCTCGGTCTCGCATCGGTGCTCGTGCGGGCCGCAGTCGAAGACACGATCGCTGCCGGTCGCAAGATCGTGCCGGTGTGCCCGTACGTCGCGGCCTGGCTGCCGAAGCACCCAGAGTACGCCGAGCACGTGGTTGCCAAAGCCGCAGAGCACCTGGAGGCGCTGCGCGCGAACCAGGGGTAGCGCGCGAGCGCGGGCCGGGACTGGTGTGCCGGCTAAGGGGCCTCGGTGTCGCCTTCGGCACGCCAACCCGTCGTGACGTCGACCCAGCCATCGGCGCCGCTGAGCGCATCGAACGCTGCGACGGCAACCTGTACGGCTGAGGTGCCGGTGCCCGCCGCCGGATACACCGTCTCGAAGCGGCGCAGCGACTCGTCGAGAAACACGCGCGTTCCCTCGGGGTTCGCGAAGGGGCACACGCCGCCGATCGGGTGGCCGGTCAGCGCCAGCACGTCCTCGCCGCGAAGCATGCGGGGCTTGCCCCCGAACTGCCGCTTGAACGCGCCCCCGTTCACCTTCGCATCACCGGCGGCGACCACGAGCAGCGCGCGCTCTGGCGCATCGGGGTCGTAGAAGCCGAGCGTCTTGGCGATCCTCGCGGGCTCAGTGCCGACCTTCGCCGCCGCGAGCTCGACGGTTGCGCTCGACTCTTCGAACTCGAGAATGGTGCCCGACCAGCCGCGCTCGAGCAGGTGCTCGCGGGCCGCCTCGGTGCTGGCCGGCGCTTCAAGCACTGCCGTATCGGTCTCAGGAGTTGCCGCGCTGGCCACCATTTCGTACCTCTTCGTTGATGCGTTCATGCGTTGATGTGCATGAGGCGCCGGGGCGCCGACTCTCAGCCTAGCGGCGAGCTAGAACAGGCGACCGGCCTCGGACGCGTCGGGCTCTTCGAGCGCGAGCAGCGCGCGCTTGCGGTCGAGCCCGCCCGCGTAGCCCGTGAGCGAGCCGTCTGCGCCGAGCACCCGGTGGCACGGCACGATCACGCTGAGCGGGTTGTGCCCGACCGACTGGCCGACGCGCTGCGAGAGTCCCTTGCTGCCGAGTTCGTCGGCGATCGCACCGTACGTGACGGTTTCGCCGTAGGGAATGCGCAAGAGGATCTGCCATACGCGCTGCGAGAACTCGTCGCCCTGGGGCGCGATCGGCACGTCGAACGAGTCGCGCTCGCCGGCGAGGTAGGCGCGCATCTCGGTGGCGGCCTGCGCGAGCAGGCGATCCTCTTCGATCGAAACCACATCGCCGATGGCGTCGGCGGCAGGCGGGTACTTCTGACCCTCGAAATATGCCCCGGTCAGCGCATCGTCGTGCGCGACGAGCAGCATGCCGCCGAGCTCGGTGTCGATATACGCGTGCCTCGTCGTCATGGGTTTCAGACTACCGGCAGATAGGGTTGCAGCGTGAGGCGGGTCGCGGTCGTAGTGCTCGAGGGGGCGAAACCCCTCGATGTCGGTATTCCCGCGCAGGTCTTCACGACCAGGCCCAGCATGCCCTACTCGGTGCGCGTGTGCGGGGTGCGCGCCGGGCTCGTCTCGGGGGCCGACGGGCTGTCGTACCACGTCGATCAGGGGCTCGAGGCGCTCGAAGACGCCGATCTCATCTTTATTCCGGGCTATCTGCAACCCGACACGCATCCGGCGCCCCGGGCCCTGCTCGACGCCCTGCGCGCGGCGCTCGGTGACAGCGGTCACTGGCAGGGCGAAATCAGCTGCCGGCAGCGCAGCGGCGCGAGTTTTCCGGCCTGGCTCAACATCAACCCGATCGCCGACCACGACACCGGCGTGCAGGGCTATGTCGCGGTGTTCTCCGACATCAGTTCGCTGAAACGCTTGCAGGACGCGCTCGAACACCTCGCTCACCACGATC
>DDEV01000075.1 GCA_002336855.1 Leucobacter sp. UBA1945
AGGCCGAAGCCCGTCGCCGCGGCTGGGGCATCGGCGAGGCCCGCTACGGCGAGGCGGTCGAGCGCGACTTCGCGGTTGCCGAGCGCGAGGTCGAGGCGCTGAAAGCCGTGGCGGCAGAGCTCAGCGCTGGCGCCGCGCGCGTCACGCTTGGCGAGGCCCGGTACGTCGATCTGGCGTGAATCGGCGCCTGGACCACCACACGACGAGCAGCGACACGAGCGTGAAAGTCACTGCGATCAGCGCAACGTAGAAGCCGACCGTGCCGTACCCCTGATTCGGGTTGAGAAACGGGTACGGCACCCAGCCGTCGGTCGCGCCGCGAACGAGCACGACGACCACCCATGCGATCGGGTAGATCAGCTGCAGCAGCGCGATGCGCCAGGGCAGGGGCTCGCGATCGCGTGCGAAGACCCAGTCGATGGCGACGAGGATCGGACCGCCGTAGTGCATCACCCAGTTCGCCCAGGGCACCGGCGCCCCGCCTTCGAGACCGAGCGGTGCGAGCAGGGTGGCGTAGACGACGCCGACGATCACCATGCAGACCGTGGCGAGGCTGCGCAACGCCACGATCCAGCGCGCCTGCGGGCCACTGCGCATGAACCCGGCGATGCCGGCGATCGCCGCCACGATTGTGAGGATCGTGTTCGACTGAATCGTGAAGTAGCCGAAGAAGTTGAACGGGTTGACCGGCCCGCGCGAGGCGGTCTCGGCGTAGGTCACGATAATTGCGACAAGCGTGACTGCCGCCCAGAGTGTGCGCGCAGATGCGAGTGTGGGCCTCGCCCATGAGGTGTTGTTCACAGGCTCAGCGTAGCCGAGGCGGCGCTCGAGACTAGTGAATCTCGGTGCTTGCCATGCCGATATCTGCCCGAAGTGCATGGTTTCGCCCGAAGTACATGGTCTTGAGTCGAAAATTCATGTACTTCGGCACTGAACGTGTACGCCGGGGTTTGCGTGAGGCGAGGGCGGGCGGCGACGGCCTCTAGCCGAAGATCATCGGTCGGTCGAAGTCGTCTTCGAAGGTGTCGCCCAGCAGGGTCGGGTCGATGTCGCAGACCACTGGCACGTGGTCGCTCGGGCCGTCGCCCTTGCGCTCTTCGCGGTGAATCGACGCCGCCGTCACCGTGTCGGCGAATGCCTGCGACCCCATGATGAAGTCAATGCGCATGCCTTCGTTCTTCTGAAAGCGGCCCGCCTTGTAGTCCCAGAACGTGAAGCCCTCTGGCACGAGCGGGCGCACGACGTCTTGCACGGTCGGCGAGAAGCTTGCGAACATCGAGCGCTCGTCGGGCGAGACGTGCGTGCTCAGACCCTCGACGAAGGTCGGGTCGCCCATGTCGGCCTCGAACGGCGCAATGTTCCAGTCGCCCATCAAAGCGAGCGGCAGCTCGGGGTGCTCGTCGATCCAGCGCTCTGCGTTCGCGCGAAGTGCCGAGAGCCACTCGAGCTTGTATGCGAAATGTGGGTCGTCAAGCGAGCGACCGTTTGGTACGTAGAGGCTCCAGAGACGCAGGTCGCCAACCGTCACGCCGAGCGCGCGGGCCTCGAGCGGCAGCTCGTTCGGGCCGATGCCCTGCACGGCCTCTTGCCCCTTGATCGGCTTGCCGAAGCCGGGCATGCCCTCGAAGCCGCGCTCGACATCGGTCATCTCGTGGCGGCTCGCGAAGGCGACGCCGTTCCACTGGTTGAGCCCGTGAATCTCGAGATGGTAGCCGGCCTGCTCGAAGAGCTCGACCGGAAACTGCTCGGGCTTGCACTTGATCTCTTGCATCGCCAGCACGTCGATGTCTTCGCGCACGAGCCAGTCGACGACGCGGGGGGCTCGGGTGCGAATGGAGTTGACGTTCCAGGTGGCGATGCGCATGCCCTCAAGCGTAGCGTTCGCGGGTTCGAACGGTTTACTGCGCGCGAGCTACTGCGCGGCGGGCGCGAGGTCGTAGGTCACCCACGGTGTCTGGTTCGAGACGCGGTCGTAGAGGCTGCGCGCGGTCGCGTTGTCGCCCGCGGTGATCCAGCGCACCACGGTCGCGTTCTCGTCGCGCGCGATCTCGGCGAGGCGGGTGAGCAGTGCGCTGGCGACGCCGTGGCCGCGAGCCTCAGAAGACGTGAAGAGGTCGTCGAGATAGATGCCGTGCGAGGCCGAGAGGGGCCTCGCGAAGGTGCGGTAGTGGGCGAGCCCGAGCGGCACCCCGTCGACCAGCGCGACGAGCCCGCGGGTTTCGTGGCCTTCGTCGTGCAGCCACGACCACACGGTGTCGATGGCCTCGTCGCTGTGCGGCGCCTTGTAGAAGTCGCGGTAGCCGCGATAGAGCGCACGCCATGAGGCGCGATCCTCTTCGCTCACTGCCCTGACCACCACGCCGCTGTCTGCTGCGGTGCCGACTTCGCTGCTCATTGCTTGCTCCTTCGCTCGTCTCGTGCTGCCATCTTATGGTGCGCGCGTCTCGCGCAGTTCTTCGCTTCGCCCGAGAATCTGAGGGTGCAGCGCGAGCACGAGGTTCGCGATCGCCGGGGTCGAGCCGATCGTGGCGCCGAGAATCTGCTCGATGCGAGAGAGCCGGTAACGAACGGTGTTCGGGTGCACGAAGAGTGCGTCCGCGGCGTGGGCGATGTTCTGCTCTGCGGCGAGATATGTGATGAGGGTGTCGAGCAGTGCCGTCTGCTGCAGCGGCTCGAGCACCTCTTTGATGTGCTCTTGCAGGGCGCGCTGGTCGACGTGCGAGAGCATCCAGGTGGTGAGGTCGATGCGGTCGATTCGAACGGGTTTGTGCAGCGCCGCACCGGGGTGGGCGCCCGCGCGAGTTCTCGCGATGCTCAGGGCGGTCTCGGCCTCATGCACCGAGGCGGGCACCTGCGCGAGCGCCGAGAACGGGGCCGACGCACCGACGAGCATCTTGCCGTCGAGCGAGTCGATCCACTGCTCACTCGCGGCGTTGTCTTGCACGAGTGCGGCGACCGTGGCGGGGGCATCGACGTCTACGCGGCGCAGCATGATGAGCAGGGGCACGCCCTCGGCGCGAGCCTTGGTGAGCAGCGCCGTGGTGTGCGCCTCGTTTGCCGAGGCCTCATCGATCGGGCTGCACTCGAGCGCTCTCAGCTGGGTATAGGCGGGAAAACGGAAGTGGCCGAGCCGTGCCCAGAACCTGTGCTCTCGGGCTGGCAGAATCCCGTCATGCAGCGCCGCGAGCAACTGCTCGTTGTCGCGACGATCGCGCTGGCTCGCCCCGTGCTGAATGCCATATACCGCACCCAGCAGTCGCTCTGCGGTGTCGAGCAGCACCTCGCCGATCTCTTCGAGGGTTTGGTGGCCGCGGCTCGCGATCGCGAGCACGTGAATGCCGTCTCGCAGCGCGACACGCCTGGTGCGCACGTGCCAGCGACCGATCTCGAGCGCGAGTTCTTGCTGATTGGTGCTCGACACCTCGTTCCAAATCAGCTGCGCCGGCGCCTCGCCGGTGCTTGCGATGACGTTGCCCTCGAAGTCGTAGATGATCGCGGTGCCGCGGCAGAGCACCCCGACCCGGTTCGCAAGGGTGCGAACCGGGTCGGGCGACGACACCGCGCCGAGCAGGTTATTGGTGATGTCGAGCTGGGTTTGCACCTGTTCGAGGCGCGCTTCTACCGAGCCTGGGGTGACTGCGCCAGATGGCGTTTCTGGGTGCTTTTGTGCCATCACCATGAGAACCTGCCCAAGAGTTGTGCGAAACCGAGATTTCGAGACCGTTGTCATCGAACTTTTTGTAAATTCTACAATCTGAGGCTCTGAATGCTGAGGTTTCTCTAGTGACCCTTCTTGGCGCGAGCGTCATCGTTGAGCTACGGAATCAACGACGAACTCCAGGAGGGGCAATGAGCAGTGTCCGTGTCGCAGTAGACGTGGGTGGAACTTTCACCGACGTTTGCATCTTCGACGACGAGACCCAGCAGATGCGGGTCACCAAGGTGCCATCAACACCGCACGATCCGATGATCGCGGTCATGAACGGTGTTGAGCGAGGCGAGATCGACCTGAACGAGGTGAAGCTCTTCTCTCACGGCACCACGGTCGCCACGAATGCGCTCATCACGCGCAATTTTCCGGCCGCCGCGCTCGTTACGACCAAGGGCTTTCGCGATGTGCTCGAGATTCGCGACGGCACGAAAGACGATCTGTGGGATGCGTATAACGACGTCTCGGAGCCCTATATTCGTCGCCGCGACCGCTTCGAGGTCAATGAGCGCATCGACTACATGGGCCGCACGATCGTGCCGCTCGACGAGGCAGAGGCGCGCGAACTCGCCGAGCTGCTGAAGCGCCGCGGCGTGAAGACGATCGCGGTCTGCTTCGTGAACTCTTACGCCGACCCGCGTCACGAGAGCCGCATGCGAGAGATTCTCGAAGAGGTCATTCCCGACGCAACGGTGTCGACCTCGGCAGAGATTCTGCCCGAGATCTTCGAGTACCCGCGCTTCAACACCGCCGTCTCGAACGCGGTGCTCGCGCCCCTCGTCTCCGGCTATGTGAACCGGCTCGCAGGTGAACTCAAAGACGGCGGCTACCAGGGCGACCTGCTGCTGCTGCACTCGGGTGGCGGGTCGATGACACCGCGCATGGTTGAGAAGTTTCCGGTGCGTCTCGCGGCTTCTGGCATCGCAGCTGGCGCGATCTCTGCGAAGCACATCGCCCAGCAGTGCGGCTATGAGAACGCGGTCAGCCTCGACATGGGCGGCACCTCGACCGACATCGCGCTCGTCGCGGGCGGCGAGCTTCGCGTGTCTCAGGAGTGGCAGGTCGAGTACGGCCACCCGATCATCTTCCCGTCAATCGAGGTGCTGACCATCGGCGCCGGCGGCGGTTCGCTCGCCCACATCGACATCGCCGGCTCACTGCGAAACGGCCCGCAATCAGCTGGTGCCGATCCTGGCCCCGCATGCTATGACACGGGTGGTGACCAGCCGACGAACACCGACGCGAACGTCGTGCTCGGGCGCCTCGGCACCTCGCTCGCAGGCGGTGTGAAGCAGCTCAATCGCGCGCTCTCTGAAGAGGCGATTCGACGGGTCATCGCCGATCCGCTCGGCATGGGGCTCGAAGAGGCGGCGCAGGCGATCGTCTCGGTTGCCAACGCCAACATGGCCGACGCGGTGCGTCTTGTGTCGATTCGCCGCGGCTACGACCCCCGCGACTTCGCCCTGCTCGCCTTCGGCGGTGCAGGCGCCCTGCACGGTGCCGACGTGGCGCGCGAGCTCGGCATTCCCACGGTCGTCGTGCCGCCGAACCCCGGCGTGACCTCGGCGATGGGCTGCCTGCTGGTCGACATTCAGCACGACCTCGCGCAGATGTACACGGGCCTCGCCTCGTCGGCAGACGAAGACGGCATCGAAGAGGCGTTCGTCGCTCTCGAGACCGAGGCCGCGGCGCGACTGCGGCACGAGGGTGTCTCGCAAGAGAACGCGATGTTGCAGCGCAAGATCTCGATGCGCTACTCGGGCCAGTGGCGCTCGCTGCAGGTGCCGATGGGCACAGGGCCGGGTGCGCTGAAGCGCGCGGTGCAGACCTTCCATGAGCAGTACGAACGCGAGTTCTCGTTTCGCCAAGACGACGCCCCGGTCGAGGTGTACCAACTGCACCTGACCGCGGTCGGCAAGACGCCGAAGCCCGCGTTCCGCCCGGCCGAGGCCGTGGCTCAGGGTGCGCCCGAGGCTACCGAGCGCCGCGACGTCTACTTCGGCACACACGGCTGGGTCGACACCCCGGTCTACGAGCGAGACGAGCTCGCAGCCGGCACCTCGTTCGAGGGGCCCGCAATCATCAATCAGCTCGACTCCACCACCGTCGTTCCGCCGGCCACGCGCGCCGAGATCGACGAGTGGCTCAACATTCGCATCTACCTCGAGGGGAGCAACTGATGAATACGACAGCAGCAAGTCGAGAGCTTGATCCGGTCACCTTTGAGGTGCTGAAGAACGCTTTCGCAACCAGCGTCGACCTGATGAGCGAGCAGATTCTGCGCACCTGCTACTCCTTCGTGATCTACTCGCGCGACTTCTCATCGGCGCTCTGCGACAAGAACGGCAACACCGTGATGCAGGGTTCTGCAGACATCGCGGTGCACGTCGGCACGCTGCACTTTCAGTGCAAGTCGGTGATCGAAGAGTTCGGCGACGACATTCACGAGGGCGACGTGTTCGCGGTGAACGACCCCTACCGGGGCGGCACTCACCTGAACGACGTCTCGTTCATTCGCCCGGTGTTCTCTGAGGGCCGCATTATCGCCTTCGCGCAGAACAAGGGCCACTGGGCAGACATCGGCGGCCCCGTGCCGGGCTCGTTCAACGTCGCTGCGACCGAGCACTTCGGCGAGGGCCTGCGCATCACCCCGGTGCGCATCTGGTCGAAGGGCAACTACCTGCACGACGTGGCTCAGCTGCTCGTGTCGAACACCCGCGCCCCAGAGCAGGCCATGGGCGACTTGCACGCGCAATCAGAGGCGACCGCCGTGTGTGAGCGCGAGATCCTGCGCCTCGTCGAACGCTACGGCACCGAGACCGTTGAGATCGCGATGCAAGAAACGCAGGATTACGTCGAGCGCACGGTGCTGCGCAGGCTCGAGGATCTGCCTCGCGGCACCTGGAGCACCGTCGACTATCTCGACCTCGATCCGGGCGCGCCTGAGGCACTCGTGCCCGTTGAGATCACCATGACGCTCGACGGCAAGGGCATTCACTACTCGCTCAGGGGCGGCGCAGCGATCAAGGCGTTTCTGAACTCGGGCTACGGCACCACGTTCTCGGCGATCTATGCCGGCACGAAGACCTTCTTCCCAGACGTGCCGCTGAACTCGGGCTTCTACGCGGCGGTGACCGCCGAGATCGGGCCAGAGGGCACCGTGATCAACGCGGGCTGGCCGCTCGCGGTCACGGGCACGGTGTCGGGGCCGTACGAGAAGATCATGAACGGCATCTTCGAGCTCTGGTCGAAGGTGATGCCCGAGCGCGCCATGGCCTGCGCCTTCAATCTCGAGTACCTGCTCGTGGGTGGGCGCGATGCCCGCTCCGAGTCGAAGCCGTACTTCATGTGGTACGACTGGATGGCTGGCGGCTGGGGAGGCCGAGTCAGCAAGGATGGCTCGAGCGCAACCGCACCCGTCTTCGGCGTCGGCCTCGCCGTGCAGGCCTGCGAGGGTCAGGAGCGCCTGACCCCCGTGGTGACCACGATGCACCAGATCGGCCGCGACTCGGGCGGCCCCGGCCGCTTCCGTGGCGGCTGCGGCGTCGAGAAGGGAGGCACGCTTACCGACGCCGACGCCTCGGTCATGAGCTACTGCTGCGACCGTGCGCGCTCGATCACCTGGGGCATCGAGGGCGGCCTGCCTTCGATTCCGCACGGCGTCTGGATGAATAAAGACACCGAGCGCGAGCGCTTCCTCGGATCGATCTTCTCGTCGGTGCCGGTCGAGCCGGGCGACACCTTCTTCCGCCCCTCGGCCGGTGGCGGGGGCTTCGGCGATCCGCTTGATCGCACCCCCGAAGAGGTGCTCGAAGACATCATCGACGACTACGTCTCGATTGAGCGCGCGGCGATCGACTACGGCGTCGTGATCGTCGAGATCGACCGCGGCCTCGACCAGTTCGAGATCGACTACGACGCAACGAAAGAGAAGCGCGCGTGGATTCGCGAGCATCGCGATTCGTGGCTGCAGGCCGACCCGGCTGAGATCGCAGAGAAGTACCGGTCGGGCGAGCTCGACCTGCTCGACGTGATTCGTCAGCACGGCGTGATCCTCGATTGGGGAACAGGCGAACTGCTCGAAGAGACCACTCGGCAGTACCGCGAGCAGATGCAGCGCAGGTCTGCAGATCACTGGCAGTCGTCTGAGGCGCTCGTCGGCGCTCGGTAGCCACCGACGCCGCCGTGGCTTGGGTGCGGGTGAACGGGTAATTCGTTCACCCGCCCTCAAATCACTCCCGTGCATTTGCCACATTAGAACGTCGTTGTTCTGGCATCTGCACCATTCACATTGATCCATAAGCTTTACACAATAGTCAGCGTGCCACCGGGGCGGGGAGCCGAGCCGAAGCGGCCTGAACTCGATCCGACACGTCGGAGAGAGCGCTTGCCAACGAAAGCCAAGCGCGCGCGGGACACGAACTTTTCACAACTCTGGATACCAATGGAGGTACGCAAATTGAGTTTCAATCTGACCGGTAGCAACGACGATGTCGAGGCTACCGATGCACTGGCTCGCGAGGGCAACGACGAAGACCAGATGAGCCGTGGCTCGCTTGCGATGGCCTTCTACGGCGTTGCAAGCGCGATGTTCTTCGTCTACATCGGCGCGGCAATGGCGATGGCCTACGGCACGGTCAACGCAATCATCGGCATTGTGCTGACGATCATCGCGTACGGCCTCATCAACGCGGTGCTCTCGAAGTACGCGATCAACAACCGCACGACGGTCGCTCAGTTCTCGCGCACGATTCTCGGCACCGCGGGTTCGACGATCGCGACGATCATCTTCGCGCTCGTCGCGATCTACTACGCCGTCTTTGAGGGCTCGATCATCGCCTACGCGTTCCAGACTGCTTTCGGCGGTGAGATGTGGCTGTGGAGCCTGATCGTCGTGATCTACTCGACGCCGCTCATCATCGGCGGCGTTCGCCGCTTCCTCGACAAGATCAACGGCTGGCTCATGCCGATCTACTTCTTCGGTCTGATCGCGGCCGTGATCTGGGCGAGCGTGCTCTACCCCGAGAACGCCGGCACCTGGATGGATCACGCTGTCGACGCCGTACCGTTCGCTTCGGGCGGCCCCGGCTGGCTCGCCACCTTCGCGGGCTACATGGGCGTGTGGATCATGATGATGTTCACCATGGACTACGCCGCCCTCGGCAAGCGCAAGGACATGAAGTTTCACCAGCACGTCACCTTCGGCTGGGTCTTCTACGTGCTCGCCTACGGCTTCGCGGCCTTCGTCGGCATCTTCCTCACCTTCACCATCCCGGGCATGGATGTGTCTGAGACAGGCGTCGCCGGCGGCATCGTGAACATGATGGGCATTCTCGGCCTGATCGTGGTCTTCGTGTCGCAGACCCGCATCAACACGGCGAACTACTACCTCGGCGCCGCAAACCTGCGCGCCTTCGGTGAGCGCCTGCGCATCAACCTGCCGAACATCGTCTGGGTGCTGATCTCTTCGCTGATCATCTACCTGCTGATGCTGTTGCCGATCGTGCAGTACATTCTGCTCGCACTCGCGTGGCAGGGCGTGCTCGTGACGGCCTGGGTCGCTATTGCCCTGACCCACATTCTGATGTCTCGCGGCCAGAACCAAGAGCACGCGGCGATCGACGACAAGCACTACCGCCCGTTCAACTCGAACGGTCTGATCGCCTGGATCGTCGGCACCGTCATCGGTCTCGTGTTCCTGCAGTTCGGCAACATCAGCCCGGATCTCGCCGGTATCGGCGCGACCTGGGGCCCGATTCTCACCGTGGTGGCAGCCGCCGTGGTCTACGCGATTCTGTGGAAGGCGAACCCCACGAGCCGCACCGGCCTCATCAAGGTGGTTGGCGAGTAACGACTCGCATCGCAGGCAGGCGCCGCTCATTCAGGTTGGAATGGGCGGCGCCTGTTCGCGTGAGCGGGCCTCGAGGTGAGTAATCCTCGAGGTTAGTACGCCTCGAGGTCGACGAGGCGCAGCGCCATGAGGCACGTGGCGCGCCCATCGAGGCTGCTCAGCGAGACGCCGAGCAGCTCTTCGATGTTCTTCAGGCGATAGCTCAGCGAGTTGCGGTGAATGAAGAGCTCTTCGCAGGTTCTCGACGGCTGCGCGTCGTGCCGCAGCCAGGTGCGCAGGGTGGGCAGCAACTCGGTTGCGCGCTGCTCGTCGTGGGTGATGAGCGGTGTCAGAAACTGCAGGGCCGCCTCGCGAGCGCCGCGGCCGGCGGCGGCGGCAACGACGGCACTCAGGCCGAGCCTCGGCGCCATGGTCGGCTTCGAGATGTGTTTGACCATGTCGATCGCGTGCACGAGGGCGATGCGCAGCTCGTCGATCGTTTTCGATGGCGAGCGCAGCACGAGCGGCAGGTCGGGGTCGATCTGCAGGAGGCCCTGGGCGGTCTCGTCGAACTCGGTTCTCGGGTGTTGCATGAGGGCGAACAGCCGGTCATCGAACTCGGCGATGCGCACTTCGTGAAAGCCGTCGTGCAGGGCTCGGCGCAGCTTCCAGGCCGTCGCGGCGTAGTCGCCAGACATGTTGGCCACTACCAGAGCGGTTTCGGCACGCTGGCTGAGGCCGAGGTCTTGAAACGCCTTCGCCACGTCGCCCCTCGTCACCTCTGACCACGCGACGCAGCGGCTCACGAAGCGCATCATGTCTTGATGGCTGCTCGCGTCGATCGCGACGCTGCGGTTCAGGTGGATCGCGACGATCGACGAGGCGGGTGCGAGCAGCGTCTCGAGCTCAGCCGCAGAGCCGTAGAGTCGCAGCACGAGCTGGCACGGGCGGCTCAGGCCCATCGGCAGCGGAATGGTGAGCGTGTCGGGCTGCTGTGCCGTGACGCTCAGGCGCTCGTGCCAGGTGACCGACTCCGGATACTGGGCGATCAAGGTGTCGAAGGCATCGTAGATGGCGACGGGGCTCTTCACCGTGCTGTTGATTGCCGCGAGCAGGGTCGACACCTCGGCCCCCTGGCTCGCGAGCCTGGCGCACTCGTCGGCGAGCGACCAGCCGCGATCCTGCAGGTTGAACTGCTCTGCCTGCAGCATCGTCTCGATGTACTGGAAGACCTTCAGCATCGCCACGGTCGCCGGCACCTCGAGCAGGGGCACGTCGTGCTTGGTGCACGCGGCCACGAGACCCTTCGGCAGCTCCTTATATGCGGGGCCCACCGCGAAGGCCACCGCGGCGACCGGCACGCGGGTGAGGCGTTCAACGTACGCATCCCAAATGCTCGCGTCGGTGAAGTTCATGCCGATACCCGAGGTGAGCAGCAGTACGTTCTCATCGAGAAATGGGGTGGGGTCGAGATACTCCGCCGGGGCGCATCGGCTGATCTCGTGCGCCAAGCGCTTCGTGCTCGACGGCGTCTCAAGGCCGATCTGGAGTGATGGGTCGGCCAGCAGATCTGCTACACGCATAGAATTTCGTTTCTCGCACTTGCACAAGTTGAATGCATACATTCTGGCATATGCACAGTCCGAATTGTCGAGTCAATCGCGTAGCTTGTAGGCATGACTACCAATGCTGCTAGTGCTCTCACACTCAACTCCGACATGGGGGAGTCGTTCGCCCTTCACTCCTTCGGCAACGACCCCGCGCTGATGCGCATCATCGACGTCGCCAACGTCGCATGCGGCTTTCACGCCGGCGACCCGAACGTGCTCGAAGAGACCGTGAGGCTCGCGCATGAGAACGGCGTGAGCGTCGGCGCACACCCCGGCCTGCCCGACCTCGTCGGCTTCGGTCGCCGCGAGATGAAGCTCACGCCCGAAGAAGTCGAGAACCTGATCAGATACCAGGTCGGCGCGCTCAGCGGCTACCTCAAGAAGTACGATCTGCCGCTCAACCACATCAAGCCCCACGGCTCGCTCTACGGCATGCTCGCCAGAGACGAAGAGCTGATGCTCGGCGCAGTGAAAGTCGCAGAAGACTACGGGGTGCCGCTGTTCGGCATCGCGGGCAGCGCCCACCAGACCGTGTCTGAGCGCGAGGGCGTGCAGTTCGTCGGCGAGCTCTACGTCGACCTCGACTACAACAGCGAGGGCGGCCTCATTATTCTTCGCCAGCCGCACAAGACCGACCCTGCTGCTGCAGCAGAACGCGTGCGGCGCGTGCTGCAAGACGGCGTGGTGCTCGCGAACGACGGCA
This sequence comes from Leucobacter sp. UBA1945, assembly GCA_002336855.1. GTDB lineage: Bacteria > Actinomycetota > Actinomycetes > Actinomycetales > Microbacteriaceae > Leucobacter. Next base: position 11,853 of record DDEV01000075.1, read on the forward strand.
CCGAACTCAACATCTCGTTCTCGAGCGTCTGCGTGCACTCAGACACGCCGAACGCCGTCGAGGTCGCAGAGGCAGTGCGCGAAGCGCTCAAGGCCTAGCGGCGCAGATCGCCGCACCGCCGATCGAGTGCCGCGATCCCACTTCATTTCATCATCACACCAACCCCACCAACGAAAGAATTTCGCATGAGCCACCAGATCATCGCCCCACTTCCCGGCATCTTCTACCGTCGTCCGGCACCCGACAAGCCAGTGCTTGTCGAGGTTGGCGACACCGTTGAGGCGGGGCAGGCCATCGGCCTGATCGAGATCATGAAGCAGTTCAACGAGGTGCGCGCAGACGTTGCGGGCAAGATCGTCGAGTTTCATGTCGAAGACAACGGCATGGTCGGCCCCGGCGACGTCATCGCCACCATCGAATAGCAGTTCTCGGTCGGCGCAGAGAGGGGCCAGCACGTGAAGAAAGTTCTTATCGCCAACCGCGGCGAGATNNGAGGCAGACAAGGGGTCGAACGCCGAGCGCTTCGCCGACGAGTCGGTGGTCGTGGGCCCGGCGCCCGCAGGCCTCAGCTACCTCAACCACGATGCGATCCTCGCTGCCGCCGCTGAAACCGGTGCCGACGCGATTCATCCCGGGTACGGCTTCTTGTCGGAGAACGCGGCGTTCGCCCGCAAGGTGATCGACGCAGGACTGACCTGGGTCGGCCCGAGCCCCGACGCGATCGACCTGATGGGCGACAAGTCGCGCGCTCGCCAGGCCGCCATGGCCGCAGGCGTTCCCGTGCTCGCGGGCACCGAGGGTGCGCTCGACACTGCGGGCGACATCGAGGCGATTGCCGCTGAGATCGGCTACCCGCTCGTGGTGAAGGCATCGGCCGGCGGCGGTGGCCGCGGCATTCGCCGCATCGACGCGCCCGAAGACCTGCGAAAGACCGTTGAGGTGGCGCAGGCCGAGGCTCAGGCGGCCTTTAACTCGAACGAGGTCTACTTCGAGCGCTTCGTGACGCACGCGCGCCACGTCGAGGTGCAGATCTTCGGCGACGGCGAGACCTGGGTGCACCTCGGCGACCGCGACTGCTCGATGCAGCGACGCCAGCAGAAGGTGATCGAAGAGGCCCCGGCTCCCGGCATTCCCGACGAGCTGAGGCAGCGCATGCGCGACACCTCGGTCGAGCTCGCGCGTCAGTCGGGCTACCTCGGTGCGGGCACCGTCGAGTTTCTCTACGACCCCGTGCGCCAAGAGGTGGCGTTCATCGAGATGAACACTCGCCTGCAGGTCGAGCACCCCATCAGCGAGGCGATCACCGGCATCGACCTGGTGCGCGAGCAGCTGCGGGTGGCTGCCGGCGAGAAGCTCGGCTACACGCAATACGACATCACGTTCTCGGGGCACGCGTTCGAGTTTCGAATCAATGCCGAAGACCCCGACAACAACTTCATGCCGAGCCCTGGCCTCATCGAGAAGCTCGAGCTGGCGGGTGGCCCGGGCGTGCGCAGCGACTTCGGCTTCTCGGCCGGCCAGACGGTGATGCCGTTCTACGACTCGCTCATCGGCAAGCTCGTGGTCTGGGCCGCCGACCGCGACCAAGCGCTCGCTCGCGCAGAGCGCGTGCTCGGCGAGACCGACATCGTGGGCATCAAGACCACGGTGCCACTCATGCGCAGGCTCATCGCGCTCGACGACTTCGCGCAGGCGAGCCACTACACGACCTACATCGAATCAGTTCCAGGCTTGTTGGGAGAGAAAGCATGACGCTACCAGAACGCGCTCGCTACAGCTGGGGCGGCGACGAGTTTCTGCTCGTCGAGATCGCACCAGACATGTCGCTCGAGGCGAACTTCGTTGCGAACTCGATCGCGACCGGGCTCGAAGACCGCGGGCTCGACGGCATCGTCGACATCTGCCCCGCGAACGCCTCACTGCTCATCCGCTTCAATCCCGACCAGCTCGATCACGCCACGCTGAAGAGCACCGTCGAGCAGCTCGAGAACGAGGTGCGTCAGTCAACGGTGCAAGAGCTCGAGACCCGCATCATCGAGGTGCCGGTCTGGTACAACGACCCGTACACGACCGAGACCGGCGAGCGCTTTCGCAAGGGCTACCACCAGCAGCCCGAGGGCACCGACCTCGACTACGCGGCTGCGGTCAACGGTCTCGCGAACGCCGAGGAGTTCATTCAGCGCCACCACGAGACTCCGTGGCTCGTATCGATGGTCGGCTTCGTTGCCGGTCTGCCGTTTCTCTTTCAGCTCACACCGCGCGAGCGCCAGCTCGAGGTGCCGAAGTACCTGAGCCCACGCACCGACACCCCGCCGCTGACCATCGGCATCGGTGGTTGCTTCACCGCGCACTACTCGGTTCGCGGCGCCGGCGGGTACCAGATGCTCGGCATTACCCCGACGCCGATCTATGATCCCTCGCAGACGCTCCCCGACTTCGAAGACTTCATGGTGCTCTTCCGCACCGGCGACATCGTGAAGTACCGCCCGGTCGATGAGGCCGAATACCGCGCCATCGAGGCAGAGGTCGCGGCCGGCACTTACCGTTACAAGCAGGCCCCCGTGACCTTCACGCTCTCGAAAGCGCTCGAAGATCCCGATGGCTACAACCGCACACTTCTGGAGGCCCTCAATGTCGCTTGAGATTCTCACCCCGGGTCTCGCCACCACGGTGCAAGACCGTGGTCGCTTCGGTTACTACCGCTTCGGCATTCCGCAGGGCGGGTCGATGGATCAGTACTCGGCCGCGCTCGCGAATCGTCTGGTGGGCAATACCCCTGACGACGCGGTGCTCGAGTGCACCTATATGGGGCCCAGCATCAAGACAGATGCTGACGCGGTGATCGCCGTGACCGGCGCTCCGATCGAGGTCAAGGTCAACGGCGAGGTCGTTGATCAGTATTCGAGGATCGAGCTCGTCGCAGGCGACGAGCTGTCGTTCGGCATGCTCAGGGGCGGCAGCAAGTTCTTCATCGCGGTCGCTGGCGGCATCGACGTGCCCGAGGCGCTCGGTTCGCGTTCGACCTACCCGATCGGCAAGATTGGCGGCTTCGAGGGGCGCGGCCTGCAGGCGGGCGACGTGCTGCCAGTCGGGCCTGCGGCTCACGGAACGTTGCCTCAGCTCGATTCGATTCCCGAGGATCTGCGCCCGAGCTATGCGCGCGAGATGCAGGTGCGCGTCATGGTCGGCCTCTACGACCACAAGCTCACCGACGAGGGCCTCAAGAACTTCACCGACGCAGAGTGGACGCTCACCCCGGTCGCAGACCGCATGGGTTTGCGGTTCGACGGGCCCGGTGCGCCGTGGAAGCAGGAAGAGCAGCCGTTCGGTGCGGGCCAGGATCCCTCGAACATCACCGATGCTGGCTACGCGGTCGGCTCGATTCAGATTCCGGGCGGCACGCAGCCGATCGTGCTGCACGTCGATGCGGTCTCGGGCGGCGGCTACGGCCAGGCCGGCACCGTGATCAGCGCCGACATGGACCTCTTCGGGCGCATGGCCCCAGGCACTAAGGTTCGCTTTGTGCCGGTCACGATGGAAGAGGCGCTTGCCGCCCGCGCCGAGCGGCAGGCGCTGCTCGAGCGCGTCTGGTCGTGACTCTCATGACAACTCCGAACGAAAAGAGGGGCTGAGATGCCACTGGTAACCGTGAAGATGTTCGAGCACCGCTTGCAAGACGACCCCGAGCTGGCGCAGCGGCTCGCCGTCGCGATCGACGAGGTCGTGGCCGAGCACTGCACCGGCCCGAACGGCAAGCGCCCAGACACCTGGGTCACCGTCGAGGGTGTGCCGCGCACGCAGTGGACCTTCAACGGCGAGCTGCGGTAGCGGCTTCTTCAAGAAAGTTTCTGTCGCGAAAGTGTAGTTGCTGATTCGCAGCCACGCTTTCGCGACAGTGCTTTGAGCGCGTTGTCGGTGCGGGCTCATAGGCTTGACACATGGGAAAGAAGAAGACCGACGAGGAGCGGGCTGACGAGCAGCGTCGATACCTGCTTGCGAGTGCGGCCGTGAGTGACGAGGATTTTGAGCAGTTCTTCACCGACCCGAATCAGGCGATCCGCAACGCAGCAGCGCTGAACCCCGACGCGAGCGAAACGGTGCTTGCGAGGTTTGCCAGTGACCGCTTTTGGAGCACCAGGATCGCTGTTGCCGAGCACCCGAACGCGTCGAGGGCGACGGTGCTTGGGCTGCTCGAGGCGAGTCCGAGCAAGCGCGGTGTGGTGCACCATGCGGCCAAGCGCCGCCTCGAGAGCGAGGGCGTCGAGTTCGGCGAAGACGGAATGCCCGTCGGCGAGTAGCGCTCGTCGGACTCCGATTCGTTCGCAGAGGGGCAACGCACCAAGCCGCTCAGGGCAACGCATCGCGTTGCGCGGCGTATGTGCTGCGATTGCCTCAGTCGCAGGTCCGGTTGCCCCGGAACGAAGTGGAGGGGCCGACGGGAATCGACGCAGATGCTGAGCTGCGCTCGGCATCTGCAGCACTCGTCTCGCCTTCGGCTCGACTCGCGCCGCGAGCAGATCGAACGCGATGCGTTCTCCTGCTACTCGCGCCCTTTACAGGGTTCGATTCCCGTCGCCCCATGAACGACAAAAGAACCCACCTGACGGTAGGTTCTTTTGCCATTCGCAGAGGGGCCGACGGGAATCGAACCCGCGTTCTTAGCTTGGGAAGCTAATGTCTTACCATTAGACGACGGCCCCGGGGTGGGGCTGAGCCTCAACTGTTCAACCCTAGCAGAGCCAGGGAGACGAACAGCGTGGGGCACAAGCCTGAGGCAAGCCCGAGGCTACTCGGCGGGCGCCTCTTCTGCGGGCGCCGCGGGCTGGCACACGGCCCGCTCTGCAAGCGCCGCGCCCTGATCCTCGGCGGTCCACTCAACCCCGTCGCCAGCGAGAGCAGCGAGCTGGAACGCGAGTGCACGAGCAAACGCGCTCCCGGCGCTCGAGTTGTTGAGTGCGACAACTACCGAGAACTTGCCAGCGGGGTCGTGGTACGCGGCGGTGATGGTGCCAGTCATCGAGCCGCTCATGCCGTAGAGAGGGCCCTGCTTCTCGAGACCGAAGGTCCAGCCGTCGACCGGCGGCGCGGGCGCTTCTTCGCCCTCCGCCGGAGGAGCGAGGGGAGGCGCCGAGAGTGAGGTCACGCGCTCGGCCGATCCCTTGCCGAACTCGCCGCCGACGTAGCGCTCGTAGAAGTTCTTCAGGTCGGTGACGGTGGTCACGGTTGCGCCGGCGCCACCGAGCATCGAGGGTGACACCTCGGGCACGGCGACAGGTTCGACCGCGACAGTCTCACCCTCGGCTTCACCCGGAACGCTGCACACCGGGGCCCCACCCGACGAGGGGTAGGTGAGCCCGGTCATGCTGCCATCGGGCAGCGTCGTCTGCGTTGCGGGGTCGCCCGGAAACCTGCTGCTGCCCATGCCCGCTGGCGCGAACACGTGGTCTTCGAGCAGCTGCGAAACCTGGGTGCCGGTCAGCTGTCGCAGCGCGCGAGCGAGCATCAGGCTACCCGTGTCTGAGACCTGCTGGCCCGCGCCCGGCTCGTTGACGGGGGAGTGCGCAAGCGACTGAGCGAGCAGTTCGCGGTCAGACCAGGGTCTGGTCGGGTTGTTCGCGAAGATGTCGGTCAGGGTTGCCGACTTGAAGTCGGCGAGGCCAGAGGTTGCGTCGCACAACTGCCCGTAGGTGATGCCTTCGATACCGACCTGGCGGGGCAGGTCTTTCGAGATCTTTCGGTCGAGCTTCAGCTCACCCTGCTCGACGAGACTCAAGAGCAGCGCGCACATGACCGGTTGCGACGCCTGCGCGGCGCGAATCTGCGAGTTCGCGTTGATGCCTTCGCCGTACGCGTGCACGTACTCGCCCGAGCTTGTCCAGACCCCCACAATCGCCGTGCTCGAGCCGCTGAGTTGCATCGCGTTCGCGACAGCGTCGTCGATGCTGCCCGCGAGACCGGCGTCGATCGTGTTGACTTCGCCTGGGCCTGCACCCGTGCCCCCGCCGGTGCATCCGGTGAGTGCGAGTGCGGCTGCGGCGAGCAGCGAGATGGCGACGACGCCTGCGCGTCGTTTGCGTAATGCAGCCACTGGACCCCGATCTCTCGTGTGGGCATAAAACATTGCGAGTCTACCCCGGCGGGCTGTGAGCGAGTCATGTCCGGCTGCGACGCCATACATATTTATAGGGCGAGGATCAGCCACCTTCATCTGATGAATGAGGCGTTGTGAGGCAAACCTTACTACGATGGAGCGGTGAGTAACTTTGACGCGAGCGTGATCGCTGCCGTGACCGGACACATGAATGGCGACCACCCTGAAGACAACCTGCTGATCGTTCGCGCTTTCGGGTACCCCGAGGCGACCGGCAGCACCATGACCGGCCTTGACAACACAGCCGGCGTCTGGCGCGTCGAAGATGCGAGCGGCGAACACGAGGTGCGCGTCGAGTGGCCGAGCGGCGCGATCAGCCAGCGCCCCGAGATTCGCCGTGAGGTTGTCGCGCTCTACAAGACCGCCTGCGAAAAGCTCGGCCTGCCCGCGCGTGAAGAGCACGCCCCGGCGGCAGATGCGGCTGCGCACGGCCACGGTGGCGCGAGCCCGCACGGCCACGGTGGCGCGAGCCCGCACGGCAACCCCCACGCGAAGCCCGAAGACGACGGCTCGTTCTCGTACGCGATTCGCACCGCGACCTGGGGTGACCACTCAGACAGTGAGGGCTCGAGCGTGATGGAAGACATCATGCGCATGCGCGCCACCCGCGAAGAGTACGTCGATCTCGTGGTACAGCACTACTTCATGTATGAGGCGCTCGAAGAGGCGTCGAAGGCACTCGCAGCAGATCCCCGCTTCGCGGCGTTGCACCCCGCTGCGATCGTGCGCGAGCAGACCCTCGTCGAAGACCTCGAGTTTCTCGTCGGCGAGAACTGGCGCGACGAGATCTCGCCGGTGCCCGCGACCGCAGCCTACGCCGACCGCATTCGCGAGATCGCAGCCGAGGGTTGGCTGCCCGGCATCATTGCGCACCACTACACCCGCTACCTCGGAGATCTCTCGGGCGGGCAGATGATCGCGAAGCGCGTGAAGAAGCAGTTCGGCTTCGAGCGCGCGGGCATCGCGTTCTATGACTTCACCGAGCTTGGCGATCTGGGTGAGTTCAAGCAGGCGTACCGTGGCGTGCTCGACGTGCTCGGCGAAAGCCTCGACGAGGCAGAGCGCGAGCGCATGGTTGCCGAGGTGCGCGCTGCGTACCGCTTCAACTCAGATGTGTTTGTCGACATGAAGAAGGCGAACGAGGCGCGAAACGCATAGGTGCGGCGAAGCCGCGATCCTTTTCGCGCGGTAAAGCGAGAAAGGTGCGCGCCAGCCTTGGCCCCCGCGCGGGGTAAAGTCGATAACTATGACTGCACTTCCCCCCGAAACCCCGCACACGCAGCCGCCGGTCTACCCAGCGCCGACCGGTGAGGGCTCAGCCACCTACCCGGCCCAGTACATCGCTTCGCCGAGCGGCGCAAAGTTCTGGGCACTGCTCTTTCTGTTCTACATCCCCTACGTCGGTGTGCTCGTCGGCATCATCGTCTCGCTCGTGCAGCGCGCAAGCAACAAGACGTCACCACACGAGATTGTTCGTGAGAACGCGCGCTGGGCGGCGAACTGGGCGCTGAGCTATACGCTCTATTTCTTCGTGTTGCTCGCCATCTTCATCGCTCTGGGCGTGGTGACTTCTCAGCCACCCGCTGATGGGATGGGGCCTGCTGAGCCTTCGCTGATCATCGCTTTGCCGGGCACCGTGCTCTTCGCCGTCGGCATCTACTGCCTGGTCACAATGATTCGCGGCTGCGTAATTGGCAGCCAGCGGGTGCACCGACCGGCACTCGCGATTCCGTTCTTTCGCGGTTAATTTGCGACAAGGATCGACCAGCCTCCGAGCGCAGCAAGCCGCCTGGTAGTGCCACTCACAGAGGGTGTTTCGCGAGAAAGTGCTGGCCGTATCTCTGAAAACCTCTCTATAATTGATTCCGTTCTTGAATCATGAAGAACGTTGCGCTGGCGAATTGGTTCTCGCTCGGCGTTCGAACCCCCCGCGAACCGCATCTGGCATTGCCGGACCCTTCGAAGGGGATTTCGACGCTCGCAGCGCGCGTTTCTCAGTCTTTCAAGGCATAAGGCAAGTGCGTAGGTGAGGAGCGAGTATGAAGTTCTCGATGGAAGACCAGACGCTGGTGAAGTTGGGCCAGCGTTCTCAAACAGAATCTGAAGATCTCGCTACGCTGGTGCGTCAGCTCGTCGAGGCGGCAGAGCCACTGGAGGGAGTCTTCAACGGACCCGCTCGTGCGAAGTTCAACGAGTTCAAGGCGAAGACTGATGACATCTCGACGTCGCTGAATAACGCTCTCAGCGGCATCGTCGGTGCAATTGCTGGCCAGAACCTCGCGTTCGTGACCGCAGCCGAAGACGGCGCCGGCGCGCACCAGTCCGCACAGGGCTCGACTGACTTCAGTAGCGAAGCCGTGCTCGCACGCATCTCAGGCCAGGCTTCGGCGTAACGCCGACGCGAGAAGTTAAGGATTTCATAATGGGATACGCAAACCAGCAGGATCGCAACGACTACAGCGTCGGCGCATCGCAGTCGGCACAGGCGAACTTCGAGCAGGCGGCTACTCGCTTGGAGGCGGCGCTGCAGCGTCGCGACCAAGACGTGAAAGCAGCCATGGCTGACTATCAGGCAGACGGTGTGTCTGAAGAGTACGCGACGCTAGAGAAGCAGTGGAGCGATGCTGGCATGCAGGTGCGTCAGGTCATTTCGACGATCCGCGGGTCGTTGGAGCAGAACGACGAGATCGCGGTAACTGCGCTGCAGCGGGCGCGGGCAGCGCTTCCGATCTAATGGTGGTCTCCGTTCATCCGCTTGCGGATGAGTGGACGGATGAGTACTCGCTGTTCGTCATTGAACACGATTTGGCGACGTACTCCCGTCCGCTTCGCCATTTTTTGAGCGACTGCCGCGAGTCTCGTGTGCGGCCTGTGCTGTTGACGGGTCCGGGCGTTGTCGTCAGCCCGCAGCTTTTCACTGCCATGGCCGAGAGCGGTGCGCACTGGGCATTTCGTGACGAAGAGGGTGTCTTTGACGCGCGTTCTGGTCTTCGGATTCAATCGATCCCCGAACTGTGGAACGGCACAGATCGCGGTGACCGACACGGTGAGATCGCCGCGACCGGCATTGCTGTGCCCACCATCATGTTCGATATTTACGCGGGTGATCGCGCAACCCGTGACACTGCGGTGGGCCCTCTCGTAGACCACGCAGTGCGTGGCCTCGGCGGGGGCGACCTGAGCCGGTTCGGTCGTGACGAACCGCTGACATTCGCGTGGGATCACAGCGAGCTCACCACGCAGGTGCAAGCGCAAATGCCCGCGAGCGAACCGATGCTCGCATCGTCTGTCGGTGGCGCATGGGCGACAGTGACTGTGGCGCGCACCAGCGACGGCCTTATCGAGCGCGTGCGGGGTGGATTGCCGTTGCCCGAGCTTTCACAGCTCCCGCAGACCGAGTGGCGTGACGCAGTGATGCCGGCCGTGACGGCAATGCTTGAGGGGCTCGTCTCTGACTTTCGGCCGAGGGTGGCACTCATCTCGTCGGGCATGCTGCATCACGTCGGCGACCGCTACGGCTTCTGCGTGGGCTCGCAGCCGGTCGATGCACCCCTCGCGGTGCTGATCGGCCCGCGCGCGGTGCGCGATCTGCGACTCGACCTTGACTCACTTTCAGGGCGCCACGATGTCACCGTGCTGGGGCCCGGTCGGGTGCCGAGTGCGCTCGTGCGAATGACCGGCCGCGATCCTCTTTGGAGCCAACTTCGCGCATTTGCGTTCGATCTCGAGCAGGAACGCCTTGGCGCGGTGCTCGCAACTGAAATTCAGGGGTGGGCGTAATGGCACTTGAGCTTGTACTTCTGAGCGACATCGCGCTGAGCCCCGACATGATGGCCGAAGTGGCGCGTGGAGTGATTCCGGATGGCACGGGAGTCTCGTACCGCGGCGGTGAGATCACCCAGTTCGTAGATGCACAGGGCGAGGCGGTGCTCACCGTCTTCGACCCGTCGCCAGTGCACGTACCTGACGAAGCCGCCGCGCAACTGCATGACCCACCAGCGGCTTTTGCGCTGTGGACAGAGATCATGATTCCGTTTCAGCACAGCGCCCAGGGTCGGCCCCTTGCCAACGCGTTCGCGAGTGCGGTCGGCGGAGTCTTGAAGGAAAAACGGTAATGCTGCAGGCAGAGAGGGAATGGTGACAGATGTCTCAATGGAAGATGGAGCCCGTACAGCTCTCGACGACTCTGACCGAAACCGGCACCGCCTATGAGTCGCTGCTTGGAATCTTTACTGAGGAGTCGATCACGACGATTTTTAGTGGTCTCACCTGGGGCGGCGGGTTTACTGCCTGCGTATCTTCTGCGCTGAACGAGGTGCTCAACGAGCAGCAGAACGTCAACGTGAAGAAGATCGCGAACCACATCGGCGCGGGCGTGAGCGGCGTCGGAAACTCGGCGCGCGCGTTGCAAGCCGGTAACGAAGACATGGCGGCCACGTTTCAGACTCAGATGTCGACGGCTGCCTCGACGGGCGATTTTTCATACTTCGAGAAACACGGATATAAGGCGGAGTAGCAGATGTCAGGGCAATATTCCGGCGAGGTGTGCGTTGCAGACGATGGGCTGATCAACCCGACCAACTTTCCTTGCAAGTCTTCAACGCTTGACACCTCGTTGATCACTGGAAGCGGCGATCAGGTCGCCGCACTGGGCACGAGTGTGCTGACCACAACCGAGAGCGCTGAGACGGCATGGAAGGGCCTACAGTCGCCGGGGGTCTTTGAAACCCCTGACAGCGGCGTTGTGTACACCCTGCTTCAACCGGCCGTGACCGGCGCAACCAACATGAAGGGCGTCACAGGGCGCGTAAGCACGGCGCTGCATACATATGCTTCCGAGCTCGACGGCATCAAGCCCGATCTCGAAGACCTCGAGCAACGCGCCAAAGAGTTTCGCACTCGAGCTCTGCAGGGGTACGAGGTGAGCAATTGGGAGGCTCACGGGCTTGGGTTCATAGTGAACCTCGAAAATCCGACTGACAAAACCCACATTTCATGGAAAGAGCACGGGCCTGCCGTCGAGAAGAACGAGTCACTACTTGGCGAGTACAACGCGATTCTCGAACGCATCTCGACGGCTGCGACCACTTGTGCGAATGCGATTCAATCTGAGCTCACGATGATGTGTGTGGCGCCGGCCGAGGTCATCACCGCCGATATGCTCGCTGCCTCTGACATTTCGACCTGGGGAACCGCGGACGGCGAAGATCGCAACTGCACCGAGTCAGTTGGTCACGGCCTCGGAAACTTCTGGCACAACACCTGGACCGGGGCGGCCTCGCTGATCGGACGCGATGCGACCACGGGCGAGTGGAGCTGGGAGACAGCAGGCAAGACCTGGTGGGGCGTTGGCGACTTCGCGCTTTCGACGGTGATCGTGCTGGTTCCGGGAGTGAATATCGCCGCGGCCGTGCTGTCTGGTCAAGACAGCGAACTCGGCAACTTCATGAACGACCGGTACAACACCGCGGTGAGCAGCTGGGGCGGACTGATCGGTTGGGATCAGCAGGCGCACCTTGCGGGCGAGAACGGTTGGCACAAGTACGAAGAAGACGGCATTGCCGCGCTGACTGAGTCGGTGGCCAACGTAGGTACGTTCTTCATTCCGGTGGCCGGCGCAGCGAGCGGCGGCACGAAGGCAGTGCTTGCCGGCACTCGCGTGGGATCGTTTGTGGTGAAGGCCGGGACCCATCTCGCGGAGTTCGTGATTCCTGCTGGTTCGTACCTGGTCAAGGGCACCGTGAAGGTGATTGACCTGGGAGTTGACCTGACCAAGGGCGGTTGGCGTGGCTTGGTTGATGCGCTTACGCCTGGCCCGGTGCGCCCGAACGCATTGCCAGGGATCACAGGGGTGGCGACTGAGGCTCCTCACGTGCCTCTGCCCTCGAAGACGCCTGTCTCAAGTTCGCTCGGTCTTGAGGGTGCGCCTCCGGCGCACACCGGCGGCCAGGCCCCGGGAGCCAGCGGGAGCGGTGCGCCGCACGGCGGCATCGACGGACCCCCGTTGCCGGAGCATCCGGGTGGAGAGCCCAAGCTGGGCAACCAGTGGGGCGACCAGCAGCCGGGCGGCCAGCATCCGGTCGACCCGGCTCCGACTGAACCGCATCCGACTGATCCACATCCGGCTGACCCGAATCCTGCGGATCCGCACCCGGGTGCTGACGGTACTGGCGATCACACTGGCTCGGGACTCGATTCGGATACTCGTGATCGAATCATCGAGATGGAGAAGGGCAGCAGGCCGCTGCCCGAGACCTACCTCTCGCCCGACTACATTCGTGAGCACCTGCAGAAATTCGACGGTGGCGCGACTCGGTTCATGACCGAGTCGAACCTCTCAAAGTACGGTATCGGCCAGGCCGATGGCACCGCGTTCGTGATGCCCACCGCAGAGGTCGACGCGCTTCTTCGAAGCGTGAATGGCGATATGCGCAAGTTCGAGGCTGCGCTCGGGCTGCCAGACGGCTTCTTCGACACGAACAAGGTCGTGCGCGTTGATATCGCGAACCCTGCGCACGAGGGCCTTCGGATGCCATCGGGCAACGAGGCCGGAGCGAACTCGCAGTGGCTGCCGGGCGGAAAGCTGCCGACGGGCATCTCTGAAGCCGTGATCGACATTCCGAGCAATGGCTCGCTGAAGTATGACGTGCAGCCGATGGGTGGGCACGCTGGGCCGGGTTCCTCCGCAACACATCTGGGAGCGAACGAGCATGCGCCAGGATCGCTTTCAGTCGAAGATCGGGTGCGAATTCAAAGCGAGTTGCCCGATTCCCTGCGTAACGATCCGCAGCACGATCCGACCCACCCGCGCTACGACTCACTCTCGCACGACAGTCATGGCAATATCGGCACCGTGAATCCAGATGTTCCTTCTGAGTCTGGTTTGACGAACAGCGGCAGGCTCATCGACCCTGACGTGATTCCTGAGCAGCTGCGCCCATATCTTGAGGCGGAGCCACCAGCGATCGTGTTGCGCGACGGGGTTCTCTACCTGGCTGACCGGGTTGAGGTGACGTTCAACCGAAAGATGGCTCACCATGACCTCGTCGAGTTCGTGCGCCAGGTCGATTTGCAAGAGCAGGCCATGCGGCAGCTCAGCGCCTCGGACTGGGGAGCGAACATCGATCGCTTCGAGGCCGAGGGCCGACTGGACACTCAGGTGAAGTATCGTGAAGAGTGGCTTTCTAGCCGCACCCGAGCGCTGGAAGCGCAGGGGATGACGCCTGAGCTTGCTCACTCGACGGCGAAGACCGAACTGGAAGGTTTGGTCGGTCTCCACGGACCCGATCAGTTCCCCGGTGGCAACCCCAACCAGCTCACCGGGTTTGGTGACAGCGGAGTGAACTCCTCGCTGGGTGCGCAGTGGGGCAGCGGGCTTGCGCGGAAGTTGCGTGAGCAACTGGAAGCAATTCTCGAGGATTCGGGGATTCCCGCCGAGCTTTTGGGCGATGTTCGGTTGAACATCGAACTCAAGGTGAATGACGTCTTTGGTGGGGCGCCGAAGGTGCCTCGGTCGAGTAGCGTCACCACAGTACCTGTCGCCAATTAGGATTGTTCTATGAGCAGCAAGTTCGGAGCCAACGGTGAACAGTTGGTCCGCTTCCTCGACGCAGCCCAGGAATTGAGCGCCGAACATGTCGAGCCGATTGTCGCTGAAACACGCGGGATTGAGGTTCGGGATGCGAGGTCGAGAATTTCCGATGCCCCTCAGTCGGCCGCGAGTATTGCGGCGGTTGAGTCGGCAGTTCGGGACCTCGTAAAGGCGTTGCGAGGGAAATTTCCGCCGAACGCCACAACTGCTGAGCGTATGGCGATAAGGAGCTTCACTTCTGTGCTGGGTTCGGCCGTGTTTGCTCTGGCATCGCGCCCGAAGCTTGACGACAACACGGTGGGATTAGTTCTGGATCCATTCGCCGAGCGTTTGGGATTCGAGTGGCGCTCATGGGGTGTGAGCAGTGAGGCTGTGAAGGATGGGCAACATGGTTGAGTTTGCGAGGTTTGAGCCGGTGGCGCCGGTGCCAGACCAGACGCTTGAGTCACTTGCCGCTTGGCCAGGGTTTCCAGTCGAGATTCTGGATTTGTGGCGTACCTGGGGCACCGGCTTCGTTGGTGAAGACGGATACGTCAGGGTCATCGATCCGGCCCACTACATTGGCTATCTGTCGGAGTGGTTCACTGACACCGAAGGTGCGGTGCCATTCTTGGCGACGGGCATGGGTGACTTGTTTGTGTGGCAGCCGACGGGTGAGCCGGGTGGTGTGATCCGTCACGTCATGTACCGTGTCGGCGATATTCGTAACATTGCACCGCAGTTCGAGTCGTTGTTCTCGTTTTTGGAGAACGACCAGTACCTAGACACGTGGTTGCAGCGTGGCGATTACGGGCAGGCTGTCGCACGGCTCGGGCGACCTGACCTATATGAGGCATTCTTTTACGCACCATTTTTGCCGCTTGGCGGCACCGCTGATGCGGCGCATCTTGATCGGGGCGACCTTGCGGTATCACTTTCGGTATTCACCCAGATGCTCGGAAAGGCCTCGATTGTTCCGGGCCGCCCGCCCGCTGGTGAGCCAGCAGCTCACGAAGCTGGGCCTTCAGAGAGCGCAGGGGCACGTCAGTCGATGAACTTTGAAGACCGTTACGTTTCTCGTGAGCACCGTTTCTCGTTGGGTGAAGAGACGGTGAGCGGCACGTACTTTCTCTCGTTCCCCGTATCGAACGGTCTCGTTGACTACGAGGAGTACTACGCTCTCGACGATGAGGAGTATGAGCTGTTCAGAGCTGATCCCGAGAGCGCGTTGCCGCTGCTTGAACGGTGCCGTAAGCACGAGCAAGACGATCGCCTCATTCAGAAGCCGGGCAGCAACCGGGGCACACCGATCTAAAGAATCCCTCTGCAAATCGGGATTTTGATTTTCCTGTTCCGAAAGAGACGGGAAAGGTCTTTCGCCAGCCTCAACCCGCCTGGTTGATGAGCTCGATTCGCGCCTCAGAAAGCTTCTCGACGAACATGCCGGTTGCTGCGGGAACAGTCTGACTGCTCGACCTGGGATCCCAGCCCGCCACCGCGACGACGCTCGCGTCGAACTGCTCGACGATCCCGACCACGCTCACTTGGTTGCCCATAATCTGGCCGGCAAGCTGCAGAGAAAAGGCGGTCTGGTGAATCTCAGATCTCTGCACCGTCACATCAACGGCCTGGCCCTGAAATGTGACCTGCGGATCAGCGATGCATTCGTCAGCGCTCTTACTGAGGCGTGAGAAGTACTCGTCGGCATCGGCCTCAAAGCTGCTGATCTGAGCCGTCATGCTTCGATCGATGCTGGGCCCAAAGACGACGTTCGCCGAACTGTTTGGGCTCGTGCCTGTTGTCGTCGAAACACCGAGCACCGCAAGGCACGCTGGTGAGGCAGTTACGTCTGGATAAATTGACGCGAGCATTGCCTCGGTCGTGTCAAATGCCTCGGGGTCAAACTGAGTTGAGGTGAAGATCTCGTTCAGCGTCTTCGCGTCGATCTGCGGCGAATCGCTCGGCGGCTCCTCTGAGGTGGACGAGTCGTGAGAAGCATCTGAGCTCGCGGGCGAACCCGTAGCGCTCGAGCAGGCCGTGAGCGAAGCGACGGTAATGACTGCCGAGGCTGCGAGCAGAAGTGAGAGACGAGAACGGGACATGCGGGGGCTCCAATTCGTAAATTTCAAGAAGACTAACATTCGAGACGATGACGCCGTGGCGACTTCGATAGTCTGGTGTTTATGGCCGCAGTGCATGCCCCCCAGGCCGCGCCACGTCAATCAGCGAGACTATTTTCAGCCGTGATTGACGCGTTCGCGGTGTTTCTTGTTGCCCTGATCGTCCTCTTGCTTGCCCCGGCTTGGTCTTGGGCGTGGGCGCTCTGCGCTGTCGTTCTCTCTGCTGCCGCCCTACTTATCTGGCGGGGGCTTCTCGGTGGCAGCATTGGCAACGCCCTGCTGCGGCTGCGCAGTATCGACCGGCTCTCGGGGCTCCCTTCGTTTCGCTTCTTCACCGGGCACACCAACGTGACGCGAGGCACGGCAGCCGACCCATTTGCGTTGGCTCCTCGCCCGCTGTCGATCGCGGCACCGGTGCAGGAGGATCCTCGGCCTGAAACCGTACATGCGCACCTTCGCCTTCTCGTCGACGACGGCACGATGCACATCGTTCGCCATTCGGCCATCATCGGCCGCAACCCACTCGCCTCACCGGACCAACGGTTCGTGCTCATCGCCGTGCCAGACCTCACCCGCACGATTTCGAAATCTCACCTCGCCGTTGAGGTCGGCGAGCATGGAGTGTCGGTGACCGACCTCAGATCTGCCAACGGCACCTGGGTGCTTGGCAGCGATGAACCGCTGACCCCGGGGCAGCCGATGACGGTGCAGTGGGGGTCAACCCTGCTGCTCGGGGAGCGCCAGTTCTTTCTCGAGCGGGGTGAGGGGGCCGCATGATCGACTACGACCAGATACTCATCGAGTCGTCGCGGGTGCATCGCGACCGTCTCAACGCGGCCTTCGTGCACGGCGAGCAGGCCGACCGGCGACCGGTGAACAACAACTTGAAGCGGCTTATGGGCTCGGTGATCCTCGGCGCTGTGGTTTGCGCGGTCTGCCTCGGCACCGGCTTCGTGCTGAACATTCTGCAGACGCAGAAAGAGACCGCGGCGCTCACCTCGTTTCGGCAGGCAATCGCATCGAACCCGATTCCAGAGGGTGACGGCCTGGTGAAAGACGAGAGCACCGGCTATCTGTTCGACACGAACACTCAGCAGCTCATCGACCCACGAACCGGCTTCGTGGTCGACCCAGTCACCGGCCTCGCGACCGACAAACAAGGGCGCACGGTCGACCCGCGCACTGGATGGTTCGTCGACCCCGCGACCGGAAACTACACCGACCCGAACTCGGGCATCACGATCGACCCCGAGACGCTGCAGGTCGTCGACCCAGCCGCAGCCGACCCTGCTACAGATGAGAGCAAACGATGAACCAGTACCTGAGGCTCACCGTGATCGGCACGCGCCGCAAAGCTGATCTCGCCCTGCCGAGCGATCACCCGATTGAAGAGCTGCTGCCCGAGATCGTCGCGCTGCTCGAAGAGCCGCCCTCGGGTGGGTCGCCGCAGGCGCTCACCACGCTCATCGGGTCTCCCATCGACTCGCGCACGACGTTCGCCGATCAGGGGGTGGTGAGCGGGACGGTGCTTCGCCTGCTTCCACTCGACGCGGCCCCGCAGCCGCCAGACGTCGCCGAGGTGACCGAGGCGGTCGCAGATGCATCGGCGAAGCGCCCCGATCGCTGGACCCCGGCGCTGACCGCGATCGCCCTCGGGGTCGTCGTGGCGCTGCTCTCGGCAGCGACGCTCGGCGCCCTTCCGCTCGTGCCTGGGGCCGCCATCGCGGTTTCGGCGTTTGTCTTC
>DDEV01000034.1:0-15441 GCA_002336855.1 Leucobacter sp. UBA1945
GGGCCCATCGAGAACGGCACGACGTACATGGTGCGCCCGAGCATGCTGCCCTCGAAGAGCGGCATGAGCTCTGCCTTCATCTCGGCAGGGGCACGCCAGTTATTCGTGGGGCCTGCGTCTGCCTCGTTTTCGCTGCAGATGAAGGTGCGATCCTCGACCCTGGCAACGTCTGCCGGGTGCGAACGTGCGAGAAAGCTGCCGGGCCGCAGATCCTTGTTGAGCGCGATCAGGGTGCCCGCCTCAACCATCTCAGAGGTGATGCGGTTCCACTCGTCTTGCGAACCATCGCACCACACGACCGCTGCGGGCTGCGTGAGTTCGGCCACCTCAGTGACCCACTGCAGCACCTCAGGGTTCGAGGTAGTTGCGCCTTCGGTCACGAGTTCCGAGATCGGAGCTGAAGTATCAAGAGTCGATGCACTGCCCATGCGTTCGCTTCTCCTTAGTAAAAAGTGGGATTACCACCATTCTCGGTGAACATCAGGTGGCCATAATGCAAATTTGCCTTGTAAAGAATCTGGATTCTTGCCATATAGTCAATATATGAGCCCCACGTCATGGCAGGCCGCCTCGGAAGATTCTGTACACAAGATGCTGCTCGGCAAGCGCATCAGACACTTTCGCACCCAGGCCGGTCTCACTCTCGATGCCCTCGGCGAACGCGTCGGCGTGGTCGGCAGCCAGCTCTCGCTCATCGAGAACGGCAGGCGCGAGCCGAGGCTGTCCCTGTTGCAGGCCATTGCGCGCGAGCTCAACATCGATCCGGCAGAACTGCTGCGCCAAGAAGCGCCCGATGCGCGCAGCGCCATGGAGCTCGAGCTCGAGCGGGCGCAGCACTCCCCCGCTTATCTGCAGTTGAAGCTGCCGCACGTGCGCACGCCGAAAACGCTGAGCGACGAGGCACTCGAGTCGCTCATCGGGCTGCACCGCGAGCTCGCCCGCAGATCGCTGGCGGCCGCGGCAACACCGGAGGAGGCGCGCCGCGCCAACACCGCGATTCGGCTCAAGATGCGCGAGCGAGGCAACTATCTGCCCGAAATCGAGCACATCGCAGAGGATCTCATGCGCAGCGTCGGCCACACCACAACGAGCGCCGTGACGCACCGTGATGTTGCCGTGCTCGCCGAGAAGCTGGGCTTCACGCTGATCTTCGTCGACGACCTGCCGTCAAACACGCGAAGCATCACCGATATCGAGAATGGGCGCATCTACCTGCCGCCCGCCTCGATCCCCGGTGGGCACGGGCTGCGCTCGCTCGCGCTGCAAGCGATGGCGCACCGGGTACTGGGGCACGAAAAGCCGGCGAGCTACGCCGAGTTTCTCGAGCAGCGCCTGCAGATCAACTACTTCGCGGCGGCGTGCCTGCTGCCAGAGGCCCGCACGGTCGAGTTTCTACGCGCGGCAAAGAAAGAACGCAATCTCGCGATCGAGGATCTGCGCGACGCGTTCGGAGTAACCCACGAGGCAGCGGCGCACCGCTTCACCAACCTCGCATCGGAGCACCTCGGCCTGAACGTGCACCACTATCGCCTCGACGCCGCGGGCGTGATCGTGCGCGGATACGAGAACGACGGGCTCCCCCTCCCCTCAGACGCGACCGGGGCCATCGAGGGCCAGGTGGTGTGCCGCAAATGGGCGGGCCGCACCGCCTTCGACCGCACCAACCGCACGAGCGAGTTCTACCAGTACACAGACACGCCCGACGGCACCTACTGGTCGACCGTGCAGATCGGCGACATCACGCAGGGCGCGTTCTCGATCGCGTGTGGCGTGCCCTTCGATGACGCCAAGTGGTTTCGGGGTCGAGACACGACGGCTCGCACCCACTCGACGTGCCCTGACCCGGCCTGCTGCCAGACTCCCGGCGAAGATCTGCTCGCGCGTTGGCAGGGCAAAGCGTGGCCGAGTGCGCGCATGCACGCGCACGTGCTATCGCCCCTTCCGACCGGAACGTTTCCGGGCGTAGATGACACCGAGATGTACGAGTTTCTCTCGGCGCACGCGCCCGAAGGCGAGAGCAACTAGTCGCTGGCAACGCTATTGCCGAGACGAATGCTGGGCTCACTGACCGACCCCCGATAGCGCCCATGCGCGACGTGGTTGTAAGCACGAACCACTCGAGAGCTAGTGCCCTGGCACAAGTTCAACTCGAACGCGATTCTTGTCGGGTGGCTCGTATTCCCTCTCCCGCAGCGGCCCTCGTCGGCAGCCGCATTCGAGAGCGCCGCCTTGAGCTCGAGATGACCCAGGATCAGCTCGCGTACGCATGCGAAATCGACCCGTCGAACCTGCGAGCCTACGAAAACGGTCGCGGCCTTCCGAACGTTTACACCGTGGTGCGCTTCTCGGCCGCGCTCATGCTTGAGCGGCCGGGCGACCTGCTCGACGGTCTAACGGCCGAGCTATTCACCCCTCACGGCAAGTAACTCAGCTTTCGTTTGCCTGTTTCTAGGCATCGAAAAGGATCGCGGCCGCCGCCGAACCTCGATCCCGCTTTGCCGCGAACCCGACTCGGCCCAACACTTGTCGATACCCTACAGATTTACCTGAAATCTTTGGATCGCGCGGCGTCTCATTAGGCCCGTGAATGTCGGGGGTCACCGCTTGAATGTCGTCATGAACCTTTTCGACGAGCTGCAGGCCCGGTTAGACGCCCTCAGGGGTCTCTTTCCGACGCTCGAAGCTGCCGACGAAATCAGTTCAGCAGTCGCTCTGCTGAACGATGAGACGCTCTGCGATCTCACCGATCTGGTCGCGCACACCATGCGCGTCTATCAGCAGTTCTCGCTCGCGAGCAGTGGTGCGATCGGCGCGCGCTCAACGCGAGCCGCCGGCCACAGGGGGCTCGCGCAGTCGCGCGGGTTTCGCAGCCCCGCGGCACTGATCCAGCAGCTCACCGGTGTCAGTCGCCACACCGCGATGCAGCACATTCGAGTCGGTGAGTCACTGCAAGAGACCGCGAGCGGTGCTGGGTTTAGTTCAGCGGGCTCCGTGCCGGGAGACGCTTCGGGCCTAGGCCCAGAGCCTATAGACGAGGCGTCGACCGCGGCCACGCCTGCAACACCCTGGTTCTCGCCCCTCACCACCGCGCTCCGCGAGTGTCGACTTTCACCCGAGCAGCACGATGCGATTCGACGTGGGATCGGCGAACCGCCCGTCGCCGCCACTGAACGTGACGCTCCCTCAATTGCGGCCCTCAATCCAACCACCGATGCGCAGGCGTCACCCGAGGTCGTCATGGCCTGGCGGCTCGCCACCCAGCAACTCGTTGAGTACGCTGCCGAGGTTCCTGTCGAAGAGCTTGCAAAACAGGCGCGTGCGGTGCGCGATCTGCTCGATCCAGAGGGCGCGACCGCAAGATACCTCGCGAGGCACGAGGCGCGCGCGTTCACGATGTGGACCGACAGAGACGGCCTCACCCACGGCAAGTTTGTGTTCGATGACGAATCAGCTGAGTGGATCCGCGGCATAGTGAACACCGCGCTGCGCCCGCGCCGGGGCGGGCCACGCTTCATCACCGCCCAAGAACAGGCGCGCGCGGATGCGCTGCGGCACGATCCGCGCACCAACGAACAGTTAGCGCACGATCTGCTCGTCGACGTGATGAAGGCAGGGTCGATTGCCGATGCCGCGGCCGTGTTCGGGGTGCGCCAGGCAGGCATCAAGATCGTGCAGGTCGTCACCCGTGACGACTCCCACCCGGGCGAGACCGTGGCCGCGACCTACCTGCAAGAAGGCGGCGCGATCGTGCCCGAAGGTGTCGGTTCACAGCACCGGTGCAACACGAGCGAGCAGCACCTCGTCGTTGACGAGCACGGCGACCCTCTCAACGTGGGGCGTGAACAGCGCCTCTTCACTGCGCGGCATCGGGTCGCGCTGGCCGCTCGAGACGGCGGCTGTCGCTGGGTCGGGTGCGACCGCCCCGCGTCGTACTGCGAAGCGCACCACATCGATCAGTGGCATGCCGACCAGGGTCGCACCGACGTCGACCGCGGGGTTCTGCTCTGCCGCTTTCACCACATGCAGTTGCACAATGGCGGGTGGAGCATCAGCCGCGAGGGGCGTGGTCCGTTTCTGCTCCACGCACCTCCGAGAACGGGGTCGCCGCAGGCCGACACTGCGAGCGAGGTGCTGCGGACCGACATTGCGAACGAGGCGCCGCCGGCCGGCATGGCTAGCGGGGTGCCGCCGACGTCCGACGGAAGCGCCGAACCGGTCGAACTGCGGCCGCCTGTACCACTCAGGTATGCGTGGCAGAGCGCCTCCCTGCCCGCGAAAACCTTTCGAGTAGCGGCATGAGCGTCGACATGACCATGCAACGAGGCGACCGAGAATGAGGGCGCGGGTGCGGGGTTTCGCGGCAAAAGCGTGCGGCACATCTCGACAGGCTCGATGAGCAACATGGAGACATGGCGACCGAGCATGAGGCGGCTACGTGACGAGCGCGGGGTTCCGGACCGTGCACATCGCCGGGCCTGGCGGGAGCGAGCGCAGCTCGCGGATGGATCTGCGCGTGATCCGAAACCCCGCGCTCGCTCCGCAGCTACGCCGTGATCTTCTCGAGCACGAGCGGGCCACCCGTCTGAGCGACACCGGCCTCTTCAATCTCCCACGCACCCTCGACGGCCTCGAGCGCACGCTCGAAGCGCGCCGCATCATCGGCCGAGAGCGTGAACAACGGATCTCCCGCGCGCACCGAGTCACCCGGCTTCGCGTGCAGATCGATGCCCGCCGCGAAGATCACCGGATCCTCGGCCCGGGCGCGACCCGCCCCGAGGCGCCACGCACCGATGCCGAACGGCAGAGCTTCAAGGCGGGTCAGCACGCCCGACGACGGCGCAACCACGGTGTGCGTCTCGCGCGCCACGGGCAGCGGCGCATCGGGGTCGCCGTCTTGCGCCGAGATCATGCGTCGCCAGGCATCCATTGCACGCCCGTCGTCGAGCGCAGCCTCAACATCAGCATCGGGCTGACCCGCGAGCGCCAGCATCTCGCGCGCAAGCGCAACGGTGAGCTCGCGCACATCTGAGGGGCCGCCACCGGCGAGAATCTCGACCGACTCTCGTACCTCGTTCGCGTTGCCGATCGCAAGGCCGAGCGGCACGTTCATGTTCGTGAGCAGCGCCGTCGTCGCGACGCCGGAGTCATTGCCGAGCGCGACCATGGTGCGTGCGAGCTCTCGCGCATTTTCGACGTCTTGCATGAAGGCACCCGAACCGAACTTCACATCGAGCACGAGCGCGTCGGTACCCTCGGCGATCTTCTTCGACATGATGCTCGACGCGATCAGCGGAATCGTGTCGACCGTACCCGTCACGTCGCGCAGCGCATACAGCTTCTTGTCTGCAGGAGCGAGCCCACTGCCGGCCGCGCAGATCACCGCGCCCACATCGCCCGCCATCTGCGCGAACATTTCTTCGTTCGTAAGCGACGCCCGCCAGCCTGCGATCGACTCGAGCTTGTCGAGGGTGCCGCCCGTGTGACCGAGCCCGCGCCCCGAGAGCTGCGGCACGGCAACCCCGAAGGCTGCGACCAGCGGCGCCAGGGGCAGCGTGATCTTGTCGCCCACACCGCCGGTGGAGTGCTTGTCGACCGTGCGCTTGCCGAGGTTCGCGAAGCTCATGCGCTCGCCCGAAGCAATCATCGCGTCGGTCATCACCCGAATCTCGTCGCGCTGCATCCCGCGCTGAAACACTGCCATCGCGAACGACGCCATCTGCGCGTCGCTCACGTACCCGCGCGTGTACGCATCGATAAGCCACCGCAATGCGGCCTCGGGCACGACTCCCCCGTCGCGCTTGATACGAATGACGTCTACTGCGTCGAACGGCTCAACACTCATGCTTCTTCAGTTCCTTAGTTGTTTCGCGAGGCGACGGCCGCAAGATCGCGAGGGCCGAAGGCATCGGGCAGCACTTCATCGATCGTGCGCAGTCCAGAGACGGTATCGAGGATCATGCCCTCCGCCGAGTGTTCGTAGAGCAGTTGGCGACAGCGCCCGCACGGCATGATGGTCTCGGCGTTGCCGTTCACGCACACGAAGGCGACAAGTTTGCCGCCACCGCCCATGCACAGCTCGGCGACCATCGCGCACTCGGCGCACAGGGTCACCCCGTACGAGGCGTTCTCGATGTTGCAGCCGCTCACGATGCGGCCGTCATCTACAAGCGCCGCGGCGCCCACAGGGTACTGCGAGTAAGGAACGTAGGCGTGATCCAACGCAGCGATAGCTGCCTGCCTGATCGGTACCCAGTCGATCTGCTGATTCGACATATTGCCTCCGCTACGACTTGATGTACGGTTTGCCCGCGGCAGCCGGCCCGCGCGACCGACCGACCAACCCCGCCACCGCAAAAATGGTCACGACGTACGGCAGCATCAGCATGAACTGGCTCGGCACTGGCGAGCCGATCACCGAGAGCACGCCCTGCAGGTTGGTCGCGAAGCCGAAGAGCAGCGCGGCGAGCGTCGCCTTGATCGGATCCCACTTGCCGAAGATCACCGCAGCCAGCGCGATGAAGCCCGCGCCGGCGGTCATCTCGCGGTTGAACGACGGAACCGAGGCGAGCGTGAAGAACGCGCCGCCCAGGCCTGCGATCGCACCGGCGAGCATCAGGTTGAGGTACCTGGTGCGTGCCACCTTGATACCGACGGTGTCGGCAGCCTGCGGATGCTCGCCGACCGCGCGAAGACGCAGTCCCCAGCGGGTGCGGTACATCGCGAACCATACGAGAAAGACAACGACATACATGACGTAGACGATGATGGTCTGTCGAAACAGCACCGGGCCGAGCAATGGGATCTCGCTGAGGCCAGGGATCGCGAACGCCTTGAACGGCTGCGGCGAGTTCAGCAGCGCCGAGTTCGGAGCGAGCACCTTCGAGAAGAGGAAGGTCGTGACGCCGACGACGAGCACGTTCAGCACCACACCGACGATCACCTGATCGACGAAGTAGGTGATCGCGAAGACGCCGAGCACGAGCGAGACGAGCACTGACGCGACCATTGCCGCGAGAACGCCGGCGGTACCCGCGATGGCTACTGCCATCCCCTCCGAGACATCCACGTTCTGCAGCGCGCCGTTGTAAATCACCGACGCAACGACTGCGGCAGAGAATGCACCAGCGAGCAGCTGGGCCTCGATCGCGATGTTCACGACGCCAACGCGCTCGCCGATCACTCCACCGAGCGCGCCGAAGATCAGGGGCGTTGCAAGCGCGAGCGCACCGCCGAGCAGGCCCACCATCGGGATCGTGCCGCCCGCAGCTGCCCACGAGAGAAACCCGACCAGCAGCACGGCGACGTATACGATCGTGAGCCAGAGCGGATGCGGCCGCCCCTGCGAGGCGAGGAATGCGGAGTACGCGGCGCACAGCAGCAGCAGCATAGCGGCAAGCCAGGCGGTCGCCGTTGCTGGCACAACGAGGTCGGGCAGCGCGAAGAGCTCGTGCCCCGCGCTCAGGCGAAACGTTGTCGCGCCCTCTCGCGGGCCGAACAGCGGCAGCAGGGTGAAGAGCACTGCGAAGATGCCGAAAATAATCGGCGCCTTCCACGACTTCACCGCGACACGGCGCAGGTCTTCGCTCACCGGGTGATCCGAGGGAATAGCGGTCACGGCGCTCATGCCGACACCTCCTTCTTCTGACGGCGCTGTTTTCGAGCCTTGCGCTCAGGGTCGGGCAGCCCGAACATTGCGCGCACGAGCGGCGGGGCCGCGATGAACAGCACGATGAGCGACTGCACGACGAGCACGATCTCGACGGGCACGCCCTGCGAAGCCTGCATTGCGAAGCCACCGGCCTTGAACGCGCCGAAGAGCAGGCCCGCCGCCAAGATGCCGAGCGGTGACGACCGGCCGAGCAGCGCAACCGTGATCGCGTCAAAGCCGATTCCCGCGTCGATGTCGCCACCGAAGCCCGAGGTCACGGTGCCCTGCACCTGGCTCACGCCTGCGATACCCACGAGCGCACCCGCGATGACCATCGCGACGAAGTAGGTGCGACCGACGTTAATGCCGGCGACCTTCGCGGCGCTCGGGTTGAGGCCGACGGCGCGGAAGCGGAAGCCGAGGCTCGACCGTTCGAGCAGCCACCACGAGAAGGCGACGGCCACGAGCGCGAGCAGCAGACCGATGTGCAGCTTGAACTGCGGGCCGAGCAGCTGCGGCATAATGGCTGACTCCGCCATCGGAGCGGTCTTCGGGTTCTTCGAACCGGGCGCCTGCAGCACGCCCTGGGTGGCAAGCATCCACGCGAGCAGGTATGCGGCGATGTGGTTGAGCATGATCGTCACGATCACCTCGTGCGCACCGGTTTTGGCTTTCAAGAAACCCGCGATGCCCGCCCAGATCGCTGCGGCAGCCATGCCTGCAATGATGCCGACGATCATGTGCAGCGGCCAGGGCATCGACATCGTCGTGCCGACCCAGCCCGCTGCAGCGGCGGCCATCAGAATCTGACCCTGACCACCGATGTTGAACATGCCAGCGCGAAACGCGAGGCCAACGCCAAGACCAGCCGCAATCAGTGGCGTCGCGAACTTCAGAGTTTCGGTGAGGGGGCGAATGCCCTTCACGAAGGTATCTGCGGTGAAGTTATAGATCGAACCTTTAAAGAGCGCAACGTACGCGCCCGACACGGCATCCCAGATCGCCGCAATCGTGTCTCCGGGCCTCGAGAAGAAATAGCCAGCCGATTCTTGCACATCTTTGTCGGTGAAGGCGATCATGATCGAACCGACGATAATCGCGGCAAGCACTGCGAACACCGAAATGATCGCGTTGCCCGTCGTAATCGCGGTGAACGCCTTTCGCCAGCGCGAGGGCTTCGGCCGCTCGCTCGGTGCCGCCTCGGGCATCACGTTCTGTGTCGCAGTCACGCTTGCGCCCCCTCGTTCTGAGTGTGCTCACTCGGCACTTCGTCAGTCACTCCCGCCATCATCAGGCCAAGCTTGTCACGCGAGGTGTTGCCTGGCACGATGCCGACCACCTTGCCGCGATACATCACCATGATGCGGTCTGCCAGTGCGGTGACTTCATCGAGCTCGGTCGAGATCACGATGACCGGCACCCCCGAGTCACGCGTCTCAATCACACGCTGGTGAATGAATTCGATCGAACCAACGTCGACGCCTCGGGTGGGCTGCGCAGCCACGAAGAGCTGCAACTCACGGCTCAGCTCGCGCGCGATAACGACCTTTTGCTGGTTGCCACCCGACAAGCTCCCGGCAGCCTGCTGCGGCCCCTGGGTACGAATGTCGAACTCAGCGATCTTGCCTTTCGCGAACTCGCTCAGCGCGCCCAGCTGCAGTGTGCCAGCCTTGACGAACGGCTCGCCGTGCGAGCGATCCAGCATCATGTTCTCTGCGACGCTGAACTCTTTCACGAGTCCGTCGACGCTGCGATCTTCAGGAACGAATCCGACGCCCTCGTCAAGAATGTCGCGCACGGTGCGCCCGACGAGCTCGGTGCCATTCAGCTTCACGCTGCCCTGCACGCCCGACTGCACGCCGACGATCGCCTCGGTCAGCTCGGTCTGGCCGTTACCCTGCACGCCCGCGATCGCGAGCACCTCGCCGCGCTTCACGTCAAAGGTGACGTCGTCGACGAGCACGAGCCCCGACGGGTCGGTGACCGTGAGGTGCTCAACAACGAGTGCCTCGTCGCCGAGCTGCGGCGGGTTCTTCTGCACGGTCAGCTCGACTGCGCGCCCCACCATCAGTGAGGCAAGTTCTTCGTTGCTGGCAGTGGGCGAAGCCTCGCCGACAACCTTGCCGAGGCGAATGACGGTGATGCGGTCGGCAACTTCGCGCACCTCGCGCAGCTTGTGCGTGATGAACACGATCGAGGTGCCGCTGTCGCGCAGCTGGCGCATGGTGGCCATGAGCTCGTCGGTCTCTTGCGGGGTCAGCACCGCGGTCGGCTCATCGAACACGAGCACCTTTGCGTCGCGCGAGAGCGCCTTAATAATCTCGACCCGCTGCTGCACCCCGACGGGCAGGTCTTCTACAATCGCGTCGGGATCAACGTGAAACCCGAAGCGATCTGAAATCTCTTTGACGCGCTTTCGCGCTGCCGCGAGGTCGAGCACGCCGCCCGCCTTCGTCGACTCGTTGCCGAGCATCACGTTCTCGGCGACGGTGAACACCGGGATCAGCATGAAGTGCTGATGCACCATGCCAACACCCGCGGCCATCGCATCGCCCGGCCCCTCGAAGTGCTGCACGCGGTCGTCGAGCAGAATCTCGCCCTCGTCGGCGCGGTACAGCCCGTACAGCACGTTCATGAGGGTCGATTTGCCTGCACCGTTTTCGCCGAGCAGACAGTGGATCTCACCTGGCTCGACGGTGAGGTCGATGTGATCGTTGGCGGTGAATGCGCCGAAGCGCTTCGTAATGCCTCGAAGTTCAAGCTTCATGTGCTCGATCCTAGCGGTGGTGTGATGAACGGTGCGCTTCTGGCGCAACGATCTGACGGTCCTTACGAAAAGCGAGGGAGCGACCGGCATACACCGATCGCTCCCTCGGAATCGTGAGCGTTAGCTCAGGTACGACTTGACGGTCACCTTGCCGTCAATGATCTCCTGCTTCAGCGCGTCAACTTCCTTGACGAGCGCTGCATCGACCTTGCCCTCGAAGTTGTGGAAGGGTGCGATGCCAACGCCGCCGTTGTCGAGCGTGCCGACGTAGGCGTTTGCGTCGAACTCGCCGTTCGCGCTCGACATGACTGCCTCGTAGGTCGAGACGTCCATGTTCTTCAGGATCGAGGTGAGCACGAAGTCCTTGGTGCTCTCGTCGGTCTCGAAGAGGTCAGCGTCAACGCCGAGCAGAGCAACATCGCGACCCGACTCCTTGATCGCCTGCAGCGCCGACTGGTAGATCGGGCCACCAACGGGGAGCAGCACGTCGACGCCCTGGTCGAGAATGTTCTGCGCAACCGACTTCGCATCCTGGTTAGCCTCGAAGCCACCGGTGAACGAACCGGTCTCGCCGTTCCAACCCACAACCTCAACGTTGGTGCCCTTGACCGAGTTGTAGTGGTCAACGCCCTGCTTGAAGCCGTCCATGAAGATGGTCACAGTCGGGAACTCCATGCCGCCGAAGGTGCCAACCTTGCCCGACTGCGAGTAACCGGCCGACAGGTAACCTGCGAGGAATGCAGCCTGGGCGGTGTTGTACAGCAGTGGCTTGACGTTGTCGGCATCCTTGTTGCCGTCGAAGTCGTTGTCGGCTGCGTCGTCAACGAGAATGAAGTCGGTGTCGGGGTTTGCGTTTGCTGCCTCGACGGTCGCTGCCGAGAGTGCGAAGCCAACCGAGACGATTGCGTTGCAGCCCTCGCCGATCATGCTCTCGATGTTCGGACCGAAGTCGGTCTCGCTGTTCGACTCTGCCTGCTTCAGCTCGACACCGAGCTCTTCTGCGGCCTTCTGAACGCCTTCGTACGAAAGCTGGTTGAACGAACGGTCGTCGAAGCCGCCTGCGTCGGAAACGATGCAGGGAACGAAGTCAGCAGCGCCCTCGGCTGCGCCTTCGCCCTTCTCGGGAGCGGGTGCACATGCCGCGAGGCCAACGATCAGGCCAGCAGCGGCAACGCCGCCCAACAGCCTCTTGCTTGAAATAGTCAACGCATTCCTCCTAGAAGTGCCCGCCCACGCCTCTCGTGTGCAGAGCGTACGTGATACCAAAAATACTCAGCCTGCTCGGGCTTCCCAAGCGCACTGTTGAGAAAACATATCTCGATTGCGCAACAGTTCACGCAAATTGCTCATATGAGCAATTTCGCTTGGTTTCCCTGCACTTATCTGTGCGGGTGGGCCTGCAACCCCGTCGATTCGCACAGGTGTTCGGGTGCTCAGCGGCTCAGCGACTCAAGTGCTCAGCCACTCAGGCGACGCTGGGTGCAGTCGCACCCGAACCATCGAGCAGGTCGATGTAGCGCAGCACGATGCCCTCTCGCAGCGCCCAGGGCGACACCGTGAGCGTCTCGACCTCGAACACCTTCATCGCGGTGCGCAGCACGATCGCCCCGGCGAGAATCTGGTAGCCGCGCTCGGGTGTAATGCCCGGAAGATACTCGCGCACCGACCCAGGCATCTCGCGAAGCGTCGGCTCCCACTCGCGCAGACCCGTGTAGTGCAGCGGCGCAAGCTCGCCTGTCACCGGGTTCGCCGGGCCGCCGATCAGACGCCCGAGCGAGCGAATGGTCTTCGAGGTGCCGACGACGCGCGTGGGCGCCGGTCGATCCATGAACATCGTCTCTCGGGCCTCGGTGAACACCTGGCGCGCGTGCGCCCGCAACTGCGACACCGCCTCGCGAGGTGGCGGATCCTCGCTCAAAAAATTGACGGTCGTGCGCCCGGCACCGAGCGGCAACGACAGCGACACGTCGGGATACTCGTCGGCACCCTGGGCGATCTCGAACGACCCGCCGCCGATATCGAAGAGCAGGATCTCGCCCGCCGACCAACCGAGCCAACGCCGCACCGCGAGCATCGTGATGCGCGCCTCGTCTTCGCCCGAAAGCACCTGGAGCCTGATGCGGCACTCGAACTCGATGCGGCCCAGCACCTGCTCACCGTTGGGTGCCTCGCGAATCGCCGAGGTCGCCGTCGCGATCAGGTCATCGACGCCGATGCGCGCGACGGTATCGACCGCCTCGCGAATCGCGTCGATGATGAGCTGCTGCCCCTCTTCGGTGATGCACCCCTGCTCATCGAGATAGCGCATCAACCGCAGCGTCGAGCGCTGCGAGTGATACGGCACCGGGCTCGCACCCGGGTGTGCATCAACAATGAGCAGGTGCACGGTGTTACTACCGACGTCGATGACTCCGAGGCGCATGCTGAGATTCTATGGGGTCGCGGCCGAAGCCCCGTGCGCGGTTACACCATGCTCTTCGGGTGCCAGACCGTCTTCACCTCGGTAAACGCCGCGATACGCTGCGGCGAGGCGAGGATCTCGCCCGGCTCGAGCACGCGCTTGAGCGTCTCGGCGGCACGCAACTGCAGATCGACCCAGTCGAGGTCGCCAGCGCCCGCAAGGTCGACAGCATTCACGTCGGAGTGATCGGCGAGCCACGGTGCGATCTCTGCGGGCGATCCGGTGAGAATGTTCACCACGCCACCCGGCACATCGCTCGTCGCGAGTACCTCGGCGAAGCTGATCGAAGACAGCGGGTACTGCTCGCTCGCGATCACGACGACTGCGTTACCCGACACGAGCGCGGGGGCCACTGCGGAGACCAGACCGAGCAGCGAGTCCTCCTGCGGCGCGACGATCGCGACCACGCCGGTCGGCTCGGGTGCCGAGATGTTGAAGTACGCGCCCGCAACCGGGTTCAGGTTGCCAGCAACCTGCGCGTACTTGTCGCACCACCCGGCGTACCAGACCCAGAGGTCGACGGCTGCGTCAACCTGAGCGCCTGCGGCAGCCGCAGAAACGCCCTGCTGCGCGACGATCTCGTCGACGAACTGCGCACGACGGCCCTCGAGCACCTCGGCCACGCGGTAGAGCACCTGGCCCCGGTTGTAGGCGGTTGCGCCAGCCCACTTCGGCTGAGCGGCGCGGGCCGCGAGCACCGCGTCTCTCGCGTCTTTGCGCGAGGCCTTCGCGGCGTTCGCGAGAAACTCGCCCTTGGGCGAGCGCACCTCGTAGGTGCGACCCGATTCGCTGCGCGGAAACGCACCGCCGATGGCGAGCTTGTAGGTCTTCGGAACAGTCAAACGAGCGCTCATGCCGAGGCCCCCTTCAGGTATGCCGCCAGGCCCTGCTTGCCGCCTTCGCGGCCGTAGCCCGACTCCTTGTATCCGCCGAACGGGCTCGACGGGTCGAAGCGGTTGAATGTGTTGGCCCAGACGACGCCCGCCCGCAGACGGTCGGCGACCGCGAGGATGCGCGATCCCTTGTCGCTCCAGATGCCCGCCGAGAGGCCGTAGGGCGTGTTGTTCGCCTTCGCGACCGCCTCGTCGGGGGTGCGGAAGGTGAGCACTGAGAGCACCGGCCCAAAGACTTCCTCACGCGCGATGCGGTGCGAGGTCTCAACCCCAGTGAAGATCGTGGGCGCGAACCAGAAGCCCTGCTCGGGAATCTCGCACTCGGCGGTCCAGCGCTCGGCACCCTCGGCCTCGCCGATGTCGCTCAGTTCGCGAATACGGGCGAGCTGGGCGGCCGAGTTGATCGCGCCGATGTCGGTGTTCTTGTCGAGCGGATCGCCAAGACGCAGCGTCGAGAGCCGGGTCTTCAGGCGATCGATGACCTCGTCGTGAATCGACTCCTGCACGAGCAGGCGGCTGCCGGCGCAGCAGACGTGCCCCTGGTTGAAGAAGATGCCGTTGACGATGCCCTCGACCGCCTGTTCGATGGGCGCGTCGTCGAAGACGATATTCGCGGCCTTACCGCCGAGCTCCAGCGTGAGGCTCTTGCCGGTGCCCGCAACCGCCTTCGCGATGTCTCGCCCGACACCGGTCGAGCCGGTGAACGCGACCTTGTTCACGTCGGGGTGGCGCACGAGCGAGGCGCCGGTCGCGCCTGCACCGGTGACGATGTTCACGACTCCGGCCGGCAGGTCTGCCTGCTGCAGAATCTCGGCGAAGATCAGCGCAGTGAGCGAGGTCGTCTCGGCCGGCTTCAGCACCACGGTGTTGCCCGCAGCGAGTGCAGGGGCGACCTTCCACGCGAGCATCAAGAGCGGGAAGTTCCAGGGGATCACCTGGCCGGCAACGCCGAGCGACTGCGGGTTCGCGCCGACACCGGCGTGATCGAGCTTGTCTGCCCACCCCGCGTAGTAGAAGAACCAGGCGGCGACGAGTGGCACGTCGACGTCGCGGCTCTCGCGAATCGGTTTGCCGTTGTCGAGGCTCTCGGCGACGGCAAGCTCGCGAGCCCGCTCCTGCACGAGGCGCGCGATGCGGAAGAGGTATTTGCCGCGGTCGCGACCGCTCATCTTCGACCACACCTTGGTGTGAGCCTGGCGGGCCGCCGCTACTGCCGCGTCGACGTCTTCATCAGAGCCGATCGCGATCGACGCGATGCGCGACTCGTCAGCGGGCGAGATGGTGTCGAACGCGCCACCGCGCCCCTCGACGAACTCGCCGCCGATGAACAGGCCGTAGCTGTCTTTCAGCTGCAGAATGCTGCGCGACTCGGGAGCCGGCGCGTATTCGAGAAATCCCATGATGCTCCTTGAATAACCGATCAGTCGATCGTGACGTAGTCGGGGCCTGAGTAGCGGCCGGTCGTAAGTTTCTGGCGCTGCAGCAGCACATCGTTCAGCAGGCTCGATGCGCCGAAACGGAAGAGGTGCGGCTGCAGCCACTCCTCACCGACGGTTTCGACGACGTGCACGAGGTACTTCACGGCGTCTTTCGAGGTGCGAATGCCGCCGGCGGGCTTCACGCCGATGCGCTCGCCCGTCGCGCGATACCAGTCGCGCACGACCTCGAGCAT
>DDEV01000034.1:15447-15651 GCA_002336855.1 Leucobacter sp. UBA1945
CGCCACCCGCAAGAATCGCGAGCCACGAGGCGCGCTTGATGTTGTCGTAGGTCTTGAGCTCACCGGTTTCGAGAATCACCTTCAGCGAGGCAAAGCTGCCGTCGGGGCGTGCGCACGCCTCTTTGACGAGCATGATCTCGTTGTAGACCTTCGCGTAGTCGCCCGACAGAAACGCGCCGCGGTCGATCACCATGTCGATCTCGT